>NZ_CP011787.1:0-316336 GCF_001269425.1 Candidatus Palibaumannia cicadellinicola
ATGATTGTTACTAATTCAGCTAAGCTGCAAAGTAATCATAGTACTAATGATACTACTAATTTAGTTGATGTAGTACTTATAGGTAGTGGAATTATGAGTGCTACACTTGGTACTTATTTACAAATTCTTGAACCAGACTGGACTATTTACATGTACGAAAATTTAGCAAACTTTGCTGAAGAAAGTTCTAATAGTTTTAATAATGCTGGTACTGGACACGCTGCTTTTTGTGAAATGAACTATACTCCACTGAATAAAAATGGTGAAATTGATATATCAGCAGCGATATCAGTCAATGAATCTTTTGAAATTTCAAGACAGTTTTGGGCCTATTTAGTTAAAAATAAACGACTAAACCATCCACCATCTTTCATTAATAATGTACCACATATAAGTTTTGTATGGGGTAATGAAAATATTAGTTTTTTACGTAAACGTTTTTACGCATTGCATAATTCTACACTTTTTAGTGGTATGGAATTATCTGAAGACCCTAAACAAATAAGTCAGTGGGCACCATTAATCATGGATGGTCGTGATACTTTACAGAAAGTAGCAGCTACGCGTATGATTATGGGTACAGACGTAAATTTTGGAGAAATTACTAAACAATTAGTTACATCGCTACAGCGTAAACCTAATTTTTATTTGCATCTTAACAATAAGGTAGTAAATATCAAAAAAAATTTAGATACCACTTGGACTATATGCTGTACTGAAGAAAATAATTATTTTTTTAAGACTACCATTCGCTCACGTTATGTATTTATTGGATGCGGAGGTGCATCATTAAGACTATTACAAAAATCAGGAATTGATGAAGTAAATGGTTATGCAGGTTTTCCAGTAGGAGGAAAATTTTTAGTGACTCATAACCCTAATATAATTAGTTATCATCAAGCCAAAGTGTATGGTAAAGCTTCTGTTGGAACTCCGCCTATATCAGTTCCTCATTTAGATACTCGTGTTATTGATGGTAAATTAATGTTATTTTTTGGTCCTTTTGCAACTGTTAGTAGTAAGTTTCTAAAAAATGGTTCATGGCTAGATTTATTTCAATCACTCACATGCAGAAATATGTTACCAATATTGCATGTTGGTAAAAATAATATTAATTTAGTTAAATATCTTATTAGTCAACTTATTATGACAGACGAAGATAGACTAAAGGCACTACGCGAATATTATCCACAAGCAAGATTAAAAGACTGGATGCTTATCAAAGCAGGTATGCGTGTTCAAATAATCAAAAAAGATGACAAACAAGGAGGCATACTACAGTTTGGTACAAAAATAATTTCTACTAAAGATGGAACTTTATCTTCATTATTAGGAGCATCTCCTGGAGCATCTACCGCTGCAGATATAATGTTAGAAATATTAGGCATAATGTTTAAAACATATATTACTAGTGAAACTTGGCAAAAAAAACTAAAAGAAATAATACCTTCTTACGGTAAAGATTTAAACGGAAATTTACAATTAACTAATAAAATACGAAGTTATACTTGTGATTTACTTAAACTTAACTATGTTGAAGCAAAATAACTAAATGAGTAATATAACTTACTAAATAAGTTATTTATAATAAAATAAGTTTAATAAAAGATGTCTCTATATTATCAAAATAAAAAAAACGATCAATTATGGATGCGCTGTGCTCTATCTTTGGCAAAATGTGCAGAGACTAAAGGTGAAGTACCTGTAGGTGCAGTTTTAGTATTAGAAGGACAAAAAATAGGAGAAGGCTATAATAGTTCAATTAGTTCTAAAGATCCTACTGCTCATGCAGAAATTATAGCATTAAGACTAGGAGGTAAAAAAATAGGTAATTATAGGATAAATGGTGCAGTGATGTACGTAACTTTAGAGCCATGTGTAATGTGTACTGGCGCCATGGTTCATGCACGTATTAATCGTATTGTTTTTGGAGCCAAGGAGGGAAAAACTATATTATCAGGAGCTTCTTCATATGTGCTGAATTATCCTAATATAAACCACAGCATAATACTATGCTCTGGTGTGCTAGAAAACGCTTGTACTTCACAAGTACAAGCGTTTTTTCATCGAAAACGCGCAAGTAAAATTAAATATTAAATTTATACTTTTATTAAAAATAAAGTAATTAACTTTTGATATATTAAAATAATATTTTTATCAACTAAAACAATAAGTAGAAGTAATAGAGAGAGCTGTTATTATGGAAATATTTCGTGGTTTACCTGCTATGTCAGTATTTCGTATTAATAAGCTACTATCCTGTTGCAAAACAATGAACTTACCAGTTAATTATATTGATACTGAATATATTTATTTTGCTGAAATTAATCCAAAACTAACTAACAATGAAAATAAAAATTTAATTAAAATATTAAAATGTATTTCTTATAATAATGATATTAAGTATCAAAATAGTCGTCTAATGTTAGTAACACCACGTTATGGTACTATTTCTCCATGGTCTTCAAAAGCACAAGATATTTTGCACAATTGTGGACTAAAGCAAGTAAAACGTATTGAGCGGGGGATAGCTTTTTGGATTAACGCACCAAAAATTAATAATACTCAATGGAAACAATTAGGAGAATTACTACATGATCGTATGATTCATACAGTGTTAGATAATTTTGAACAAGCACCACTATTATTATCTAAAAATTCCCTAGAATCATTTAATATGATAGATATACTAAGTCTTGGTCGCGATGCTTTAGAAGAAGCTAATATATCATTAGGTCTTGCTCTAACAAAACAATTAATTCAATATTTATTCGATACATTAACTAGTATGAAACGCAACATTAGTGATGTGGAACTTTATATGTTTGCACAGGCTAATTCTGAACACTGTCGACACAATATTTTTAATGCAAAATGGTTAATTAATGGTAAGCCTCAGAATAAATCTCTATTTAATATGATTAAATCGACGTTCACTAAAAATCCAGATTATGTACTATCGGCTTATAAAGATAATGCTGCAGTTATAGAAGGACCGGTAGTGGGTCGTTTCTTTTATGATACACAAATTGAACGTTATGATTATCATCAGGAAGCTGTAAACATTGTAATAAAAGTAGAAACACATAATCATCCTACAGCTATTTCACCTTGGCCAGGAGCAGCTACTGGTATAGGAGGAGAAATTCGTGACGAAGGCGCTACTGGAATTGGCGCTAAACCTAAAGCTGGCTTAGTGGGTTTTACTGTATCTAATTTAAGAATACCAGGATTTATCCAGCCTTGGGAAGGGAACTTTTTACGGCCAGATCATATATTTTCAGCATTAGAAATTATGACAGATGCTCCTTTAGGAGGGGCATCATTTAATAATGAATTCGGACGTCCTTTAATTATAGGTTATTTTCGTACTTATGAAGAGTTAGTTAACAGCCATAACGGAATTGAGTTGCGTGGTTATTACAAACCGATAATGTTAGCTGGAGGAATCGGTAATATACGTAATGAACATGTGCATAAAAATACAATTAAAAGATACGCAAATTTAATTGTATTAGGTGGCCCAGCTATGAATATAGGCCTAGGTGGTAGTACTGCATCATCTATAGCATCAGGTCAGTCTGATACATATCTTGATTTTGCATCGGTGCAGCGTGATAATCCTGAAATGGAACGTAGGTGCCAGGAAGTAATAGATCGATGTTGTCAATTAGGTAAATATAATCCTATATTATTTATCCATGATGTAGGTGCTGGTGGTTTATCTAATGCTCTATTAGAACTTATTAGAGATTTAAAGTGCGGCGGTAGTTTTAATTTACGCGCTATCCCTAACGATGAACCTAGCATGAGCCCACTGAAAATATGGTGTAATGAAGCACAAGAACGCTATGTAATTGCTTTATTACCAGAAAATTTAGCACAATTCGAAGCAATTTGCCGCCGAGAACGTGCCCCTTTTGCTTGTATTGGTACAACTACAAAAAAATTACATGTCATTCTTCATGACGACCATTTTAGAACTAATGTCGTTGATCTTCCACTAGAATTTTTTTTTGGAAAAGTACCTAATATGATACGTGATGTCGTTAGCTTACAAGCTGTCGGACAAGAACTTAATCGCCAACATATAATTTTAGCAGAAGCAGTACAACGTGTATTACATCTTCCTGTAGTAGCAGAAAAAACATTTCTTATTACGATTGCAGATCGTAGCGTGACTGGTATGGTAGCACGTGATCAAATGGTCGGACCATGGCAAGTCCCGGTTGCAGACTGTGCTATTACTTTGGCTAGCTTTGATAGCTATTATGGGGAGGTAATGTCTATAGGAGAACGAGCTCCGGTAGCACTACTAAACTTTACTGCGTCAGCTAGACTTGCAGTAGGAGAGGCAATAACTAATCTTGCTGCTACAAATATTGGTGATATAAAGCTAGTTAAACTATCTGCTAATTGGATGGCTGCAGCAGGTCATCCAGGTGAAGATGCTGGTCTTTATGCAGCAGTTAAAAATATAAGTGAGGAGGTTTGTCCAGCGCTAGGGCTAACAATTATAGTAGGTAAAGATTCTATGTCAATGAAAACTAGTTGGCAAAATGGTACTACTAATAAATTATGCGAAATGACAGCCCCGCTATCGCTAGTAATAACTGCTGTTGCTAAAGTTGAAGATGTACGCGCGACTGTTACACCACAATTGCGAGTAAATTGCGATAATCTATTAATTTTAATCAATTTAGGCTCTGGTCATCAAGCTCTAGGTGCTACTGCACTAGCACAGGTTTATCGTCAATTAGGTGATGATACAGCTGATATTCGTAATATTGAAGAATTAGCCAGTTTTTACAGAAGCATACAAAAATTAGTAACTACTGGCTATCTACTAGCCTATCATGATAGATCTGATGGTGGTTTACTAGTTACTCTAGCAGAAATGGCTTTTGCTGGTCATTGCGGTATTGATGTAGATATTGCTGTACTTGGTGAAGATTATCTATCAGCTCTTTTTAATGAAGAGTTAGGTGCAATAATACAAATTGCTATATCAGATTTAAATGCAGTACTGAAAATTTTTGAAGATGAGAATATTGCTAAATGTATTTATATACTAGGATCTTCTAAAATTGGAGACAATTTTATTATCCGCCATGGTGGTAACTATCTATATAGTGAAAGTCGTACTTTATTACGCACTTGGTGGGCAGAAACTAGCTGGCAGATGCAAAGATTAAGAGATAATCCAGAATGTGCAGATCAAGAACATATTGCCCGTCAAGATAAGTCTGATCCTGGTCTTAACGTAAAACTTAGCTTTAATTTAAATGAAGATATTGCTGCACCTTATATTGCTAAAGGTATACCACCTAAAGTTGCTATTTTACGTGAACAAGGTATAAACTCTAATGTAGAAATGGCAGCAGCATTTCATAGAGCTGGATTTCATGCTATAGACGTACATATGAGTGATTTAATATCAGGAGTCATTAATTTAAAGAATTTTCATATGTTAGTCGCATGTGGTGGTTTTTCTTATGGTGATGTATTAGGTTCTGGGGAAGGTTGGGCTAAATCAATATTATTCAACTCTTATGTACGCGACGAGTTTGAAGCTTTCTTCTATCGTCCAAATACCTTAGCACTTGGAGTGTGTAACGGATGTCAGATGATGTCTCATCTTAGAGAATTAATTCCAGGCGTAGAACTTTGGCCACATTTTATTCGTAATAAGTCTGAAAGTTTCGAATCTCGTTTTAGTTTAGTTGAAGTTACCTATAGTCCATCTATTTTGTTACAAGATATGGTTGGTTCTAGGTTACCAATTGTCATTTCCCATGGAGAAGGACGTGTAAATTTTAACAATGATGAACATTTGATTGCTATAGAAAAAATGAGATTAGTAGCATTACGCTATATTGATAACTACGGACGAGTAACAGAAAAGTATCCTGCTAACCCTAACGGTTCAGTAAATGGTATAACTGCGATTACTAGTATAAATGGTCAGGTAACACTAATTATGCCACATCCAGAACGTATATTTCGTACAGTAAGTAATTCCTGGCATCCTGATGAATGGGGAGAAGATAGCCCTTGGATGCGACTGTTTCGTAATGCGCGTAAACAAATAGGTTAAATTTTAAATAAAATTATATATAATATTGTCATACTATTATAGTAAATATTTTTTTAAATTAAACTAATTAAGTTTGTTTATAAAAACAATTTCATTGTACTATAAAATATGAATTTTATTCATAACTAGTAGTGAGAAAAAATGTTAACAAATAACATCAATATTAAAAATTATGATCAAGAGTTATGGTGGGCAATACAGCAAGAAACCATACGTCAGGAAGAACATATAGAATTGATAGCATCTGAAAACTACGCTAGTAAGCGAGTGATGCAAGTACAAGGTTCCTTACTGACTAATAAATATGCTGAAGGTTATCCTGGGAAGCGTTACTATGGTGGTTGTAAATTAGTTGATGTAGTAGAAACATTAGCTATTGATCGTGCTAAACAATTATTTGGCGGAGATTATGCTAACGTACAACCACATTCAGGTTCACAGGCTAACTTTGCGGTTTATACAGCTTTATTACAACCTGGAGATACAGTGCTAGGAATGGACTTAGCACATGGCGGTCACTTAACTCACGGCTCATCAGTAAACTTTTCTGGTAAAATGTATAATGTAATATCTTATGGTGTTGATGAAAATGGTTACATTGACTTTAATCAGCTAAATACACTAGCAATTAAGCATAAGCCAAAAATGATTATAGGTGGCTTTTCTGCTTATTCTCGTGTAGTAGATTGGACTATAATGCGCAAGATAGCAAATAGTATTATGGCTTTTTTAGTTGTAGATATGGCCCATATAGCTGGACTTGTAGCTGCTGGTATTTATCCTAACCCAGTACCTTATGCTGATGTAGTAACCACTACTACTCATAAAACATTAGCTGGTCCTAGAGGAGGATTAATCATAGCAAAAGGTGGTAATAAAGAAATGTATAATAAGCTGAATTCATCAGTATTCCCTGGAGCACAAGGTGGGCCTCTCATGCATGTAATAGCTGGCAAAGCTATAGCTCTAAAAGAAGCTATGGAGCCAGAGTTTAAAACTTATCAGCAACAAGTTGTTAATAATGCTAAAATGATGGTCAATGTATTCCTTAATAGAGGATTTAACGTAGTATCGGGCGGAACAGATAATCACCTTTTTTTACTAAATCTAGTAAATAAAAATATTACTGGTAAAGAAGCTGATTTTGCTCTGGGTCGTGCTAATATTACAGTAAATAAGAATATCATTCCAAATGATCCAAAAAGTCCATTTGTTACATCTGGTATCCGTATTGGTACTCCTGCTGTTACACGCCGTGGCTTTAATGAAACTGATGTTTATAAACTAGCTAACTGGATTTGTGATATATTAGATAATATTAATAATGAAGAAGTTATTCAATCTACTAAGAAAAAAGTACTAGATATCTGCGCTAGTCATCCAGTTTATACTTAAAAAGTATAATAATATTATTTACTTATAATATTTATTATATCTTGAACTATACGTGAATTGCCAGCTAAAATTTTACAATCCAGCTGAATATTATTATTAATCTTTACAAGATTAAAATCTTTTACCCAGCCACCTGATTCTACTACTAGTAACTCACTAGTAGTGTGACATGTGGTTAAACCAATATCAAATAAAAATAAACAGTCTACTCTTCCAGCTGCAAGATAGGCTATATCTAGCGTACTTGATCCTGTGCAGCGTAAATCTATACAATTATTTAATAATTTAAGTAGTAAATTACTATATTCAGTATAATATTTTGGGTTTTGCTGTTGAATAGGAGAATTGATGCTAAGAATAGTACCTGCTAAATTTTTTCTGCTACTACTACGTAATCGATAGCTATTCATTTGGGCACCATGGCCCCTTATTGTACTAAATAGTTCATTACGCATAGGATCGTATACTACTGCAATTTCAGTTCGTCCTTTAAAACATACTGAAATTGAAACAGCAATATGAGGAATACGTTTAATAAAATTATTAATACTATCAATAGGATATATAATCCAGGTTATAGATCTATCTCTACCAGTTATCTGTCCACTTTGTTCATTAATCACAGTATGCTTAGGATAATATTTAAGAATAATTTCAATCATTAAGCGTTCTGCTTCTTTGTTAACATAAGTAAGAAAGTGATTTTTATTGGTGTTACTAGCTTCTATATTATCATAGTATTTAGCCAAAAAATCTCCTGCTTTTCGCGCAGCACGACTAGTAATATTTAGCATGGAATGCATATGTTTTTAACTTAAAAAAAGTTATCTATAATAATAAAAAATTAATATTAACTACTATACTATAGTTAGTATAGTATAGTATATATTATAGTACGAGGTAGGAGTGAATTGAGTATGAAATTACCTGTATATCTTGACTATGCTGCTACTACTCCGGTAGATCCAAGAGTAGCTGAAAAAAATGATGCAATATCTAACTATTGAAGGAATTTTTGGTAACCCGGCTTCTCGTTATCATCGTTATGGTTGGCTAGCTGAAGAAGCAGTAGATATAGCACGTAATCAAATTGCAGTTCTTATTGGAGCTGATTCACGTGAGATTATTTTTACTTCTGGTGCAACTGAATCAGATAATCTTGCTATTAAAGGAGTAGCGCAAGCTAATAGAGAAAAAGGTAATCATATTATTACTAGTTTAACCGAACATAAAGCTGTTATAGATACCTGTAAATATTTGGAACAATATGGATATAACGTAACATGGTTAGTTCCAAATAAAAAAGGTTTAATTTCGCTAACACAACTTAGTAATGCTGTACGAAAAGATACTATATTAGTATCATTAATGCATGTTAATAACGAAATTGGAATTATTAATAATATAGCTACCTTTGGGCATTTATGTAAAAACAATAATATTATATTCCATGTAGATGCTACTCAGAGTATAGGTAAACTACCTATTGATCTTTCAGTACTTCCGGTAGATTTAATGTCTTTTAGTAGTCATAAATTATATGGCCCTAAAGGTATTGGTTGCTTGTATATTAGTCGTAAAAAGAAAATAAATATAAATGCACAAATGCATGGTGGAGGGCATGAGCGTGGCATACGTTCAGGTACTTTGCCTGTACATCAAATTGTTGGAATGGGTGAGGCGTATCGTATTGCTAAAGAAGAAATGGCTAATGATATGTTACGTATTAGGGTGTTACGTGATCGCTTATGGCAAGGGTTAAAAAAGATAAAAGGGGTTGTAGTAAATGGAGATTTATCGCATAGTTTATTTACTATACTAAACGTTAGTATTCATAATGTTGATGGTGAGTCGCTAATGATTTTTTTGAATGACCTAGCTGTTTCATCAGGCTCTGCTTGTAATTCGACTAATTTAGAATCATCGTACGTACTACGTGCACTAGGTATTAATGATAAACTAGCTCATAGTTCAATTAGATTCTCTCTAGGTCGTTTCACTACCAAAGAAGAGATAGATTATGCTATTACACAGTTTCATCGTGCTGTTGCACATCAGCGAATTATATCACCAAAATATTATTTATATTAACTAATATCATTATATAAAAAATGATACATACAGTTCAGCATAACAGCTATTATGCTATAAATATAAATCAAGGAAAAATAAATAATATGTCGTTTGAACGTACACTTTCTATTATCAAGCCTAATGCTGTTACTAAGAACGTAGTAGGTGCTATTATAAATCGTTTTGAAAATGCTGGTTTTAATATTATTGGTATAAAAATGTTAACACTTACACGTGAGCAGGCTGAAAAATTTTATATTCATCATAAAAGTAAACCTTTCTTCGACAGTCTAGTTTCTTTCATGATTTCTGGTCCTATAGTAGTACAAGTACTTGAATGTAAAGATGCAATACGCCGTAACCGTGAGATTATAGGATCTACAAATCCAGCTTATGCTTTAACTGGAACTTTAAGAGCAGATTATGCTGATAACTTAATAGAAAACGCAGTGCATGGTTCTGACTCAGTAGAATCTGCTCTTAATGAAATTGATTATTTTTTTGATGTAAATGAAGTGTTTATGAAAAATTTTAATTAAATAGCAATATATAATATATATTTAATCAATATAATAAGTTTATTATTATGAATAGTGCTATCACTGTTAAACGTCGTAAATCGATACGTATTAACGTTGGCAAAGTGCCAATAGGAGATGGGGCACCGATTACTGTCCAATCTATGACTAATACTAATACTAATGACGTTACTGCAACAGTAAAACAAATTAATGCCTTAGAGCGTGTTGGTGTAGATATCGTACGGATATCAATACCTACTATGGATGCAGCAGAAAAATTTAAACTAATTAAACAGAAAGTTACTGTTCCTTTAGTTGCTGATATACATTTTGACTATCGTCTAGCACTAAAAGTAGCTGAGTATGGAGTAGATTGCCTACGTATTAACCCTGGTAATATTGGTAATGAAGCACGTATCCGCTCAGTAGTAGATAGCGCTCGTTATCACAATATTCCTATCAGAATTGGAATAAATGCTGGCTCACTTGAGAGATATTTACAACATAAGTATGTTGAGCCTAATGCGGAAGCACTATTAGAATCAGCTATGCGACATATTGATATTTTCGATAGACTTAATTTTGATCAATTTAAAGTGAGTATCAAAGCATCTGATGTATTTATCACTGTACAGGCTTACAGGCTATTAGCCTCAAGAATTGATCAACCATTACATTTAGGGATTACTGAAGCTGGTAGTGCGCGTAGCGGGGCAGTAAAATCTGCTATAGGATTAGGATTATTACTTAGCGAAGGTATTGGTGATACTTTGCGTATTTCTCTTGCTGCTGATCCAATCGAAGAAGTTAAAGTCGGATTTGATATTCTAAAATCTCTACGTATTCGTACAAGGGGGATTAATTTTATAGCATGTCCTACCTGTTCTCGTCAGGAGTTTGATGTTATTAGCACAGTTAATGCTTTAGAAAAACGATTGGCAGATATTATCACTCCGATGGATGTTTCTATTATTGGCTGTGTAGTGAACGGCCCAGGCGAAGCAAGAATATCTACCATTGGGGTCACTGGAGGATATAATAAAAGTGGTGTTTATGAGGATGGAATTAGACAAGCTGACCGTATTGATAATAACTCTATAGTAGATCAGCTTGAAGCTCGTATTCGTGCAAAAGCAATAATGCTAGATAAGAAAAATCAAATAGCAATCAAGTTAATTAATAAATAATCTTATATTAGAAATATTATATATGGTAAAAATAATACAGGCTATTCGTGGTATGAAGGACTATTTACCTGTTGATACTACTTGCTGGCAGAACCTAGAAACATTATTAAAAAAAGTACTAGTTAGTTATGGTTATAGTGAAATTAGGCTACCTTTGTTAGAGCGTACTATATTGTTTAAACGTGCTATAGGTGAAATCACAGACGTAGTCGAGAAAGAAATGTATAGTTTTGAAGATCGTAATGGCGATCACGTGACTTTACGGCCAGAAGGTACTGTAGGATGTGTACGAGCTAGTATAGAACATAGTCTGATATACAAAACATTAGAACAGCGTTTATGGTATATAGGCCCTATGTTCAGACATGAAAGACCGCAGAAAGGGCGCTACCGTCAGTTTCATCAGTTAGGAGCTGAAGTATTTGGCCAGCATGGTCCTGATATAGATGCAGAGCTAATTATGATATGCACAAATTGGTGGCAATTATTAGGTATCAGTAAATATGTAACATTGGAAATAAATTCTATTGGTTCAATCAATTCTAGGAAAAATTATTGTAAAGCGCTAGTTAATTTTTTATCAAAGCATGAAAAATATCTAGATGAAAACTGTCGTCGTCGTATGTATACGAATCCCATGCGTGTGCTTGATACTAAGAATACTGATATTAAAATGTTGTTACTAAAACATGATGCACCAGTATTAGCTGATTATATTGAAGATGATGCTAGTATGCACTTTGCTGGACTATGTGAACTATTAGATTTAGCTAAAATTAAATATACTATTAATCCGCTTTTAGTACGCGGCTTAGATTACTATAATGGTACAGTTTTAGAATGGGTAACTAATAGTTTAGGCTCTCAGCAAACAATTTGCGCAGGAGGTCGTTATGATGGATTAGTAGAACAACTTGGTGGACATGATACACCAGCAATTGGAATAGCTATAGGGCTTGAACGTCTAATACTCCTAATGCAAACAGTACAACCTAGCATGATAGTCTCAGGATCAAGCATTGATGCTTATTTAGTAGTAATAGGTAATAATATACAAGTTACGGCAATGATTCTAGCGGAAAAAGTACGTCATGCATTACCATCACTACGTCTTATGACTAATTGCGGAGGCGGTAGTTTAAAAAAACAGTTAAGACAATCTAATAAATACGGTGCCCGTATTGCCTTAATATTAGGTGAAAGTGAAGCAGCAGCACAGCAAGTAATTATAAAAAATCTAGCTACTGGTACTCAGAAAATAGTACCACAGTACTATGTAGCTGAAAATATTTCCAATATGTTATCATAAAATTTAAATTAATAGTTTTACTATTTTACAATTTAATTATATTGACTATTTTTGTAGCAAAAAAAGCTAATTATTCTTATAAAATATAAATACTGATATAATTATATAATATTTTATATTATACTGTTTAAGTAATGTATATCTTAATAAGAGTACACACTAACTATTAATTTAGTTTTTGTCAGTAGTTATAGTTAATTAAGTATGACTCAATATAGTAGTCATAGTAATGGATATAATTATGATACCAATTATTGCTTTAGTAGGACACCCAAATGTAGGTAAATCTACTTTATTTAATCGATTAACGCATACCCGTGATGCTATAGTTGATAATTATTCAGGTATAACACGTGACAGAAAGTATGGTCATGCAAAATGGAAAAATTACGAATTTATAGTAATAGATACCGGTGGGATAGGTTCTAATAAAGACAAATTAGCTAGCAATATTAATCAGCAATCACTAGTAGCTATCGAAGAAGCCGATATCGTACTATTCATTGTAGATGCTCAAATAGGATTAATATCAGATGATCTAAGTATAGCTATGCATCTACGTAAAATAAAAAAAAATATATTTCTTGTTGCTAATAAGATAGATGGAATTGATGCTATCAAAGCTATAGTAGATTTTTCTTCACTAAATATGGGTAAAATTTTTCCTATTGCTGCATCATATGGACGTGGTATTAATATTTTACTCAAAGCAGCTATATTACCATTAATAAAAAAAAATATATTTAATATATCAAATAATATAAAATTAATAAATAAAAATAAAGATTATTCACAATTACTACCAATTAAGCTGGCTATTGTCGGTAGTCCTAATGTTGGGAAATCAACACTAACTAATCGTATTCTTGGCGAAGAACGTGTAGTAGTGTGTCATATGCCAGGTACTACACGTGATAGTATCTATATTCCTATGACTCGTGCAGAACTTGAATATATTATTATTGATACTGCTGGATTACGTAAGCGTAGTAAAGTTATAGATACTATAGAAAAATATTCTGTTATAAAAACTCTGCAAGCTATAGAATACGCTCACGTAGTCTTATTAGTTATAGATGCTAATAAAGGTATTACTGATCAAGACTTATCGCTACTAGGATTTATTATTAATAGTGGTAGATCGCTTGTTATTGCTATTAATAAATGGGATAGTCTTTCTTACGAAGAAAGAGATAATGTCAAAAAAATATTAGATCAACGCTTAGTTTTTATTGATTTTGCTAGAAAACATTTTATCTCTGCGCTGTATAATCATAACATTACTAATATTTTTACTTCAGTTAATGAAGCCTATCGCTGTTCAACTCAGCGAATTAGTACTGCAAAATTAACTAGAATTATGCGTTTAGCAGTAAATGAACATCCACCACCACTGGTACTTGGGCATAGGGTTAAACCTAAGTATGCTCACTATGGGGGATATAACCCGCCTATTGTGGTTATTCATGGTCATAAATTAAAACATTTGCCTAATTCATATGAACGCTATCTGATTAATTATTTTCGTCGTGCACTAAAAATTAGTGGGACACCTATTCGTATTAAGTTCCATGAGTAAGCTAAGATAATAATATAAGTAGTAAGTTATCTATTAGCTAGCGCACTGATAGTAATCAGTGAGCAACTACTTTATTAAGTTATGACTTAATAAAGTAGTATATATTTAGTTATAATATTTTACATAAAATGTACTACTCTATGAGTAGAGATGATCATTATTTATTTACCTATAAGAGATATTTTAATGGATAATATTAATCCTATTAAGACTAATGCCTGGAAATACTTACAACAACATTTTAATAGTATGAAAGAAGTAAAGATTAAAGATCTATTTGCACGAGATCCCCAACGTTTTGCTAATTTTTCAGCTATATTCGATAATACTATACTAGTAGATTACTCTAAAAACCGTATTACGACCAAAACATTAAATTTATTAATTGCCTTAGCTAAAGAATGTAATATACATAGTGCAATAGCTTCTATGTTTAGTGGAGAGAAAATTAATCGTACTGAAAATAGTGCAGTATTACACATTGCTTTACGTAATCGCAGTAATAACATCATTATGTTAGATGGTAAAGATGTTATGCTAGAAGTAAACGCTGTATTAGATAAAATGAAAAAATTTTGTTTTCAGGTAATTAGCGGGGAATGGAAAGGATATACTGGTAAACCTATTACTGATGTAGTGAATATTGGTATTGGTGGTTCTTATCTAGGTCCATATATGGTCACTGAAGCACTAAAATTTTATAAAAATCATATCAATATGCATTTTATATCTAATGTAGATGGTACAAATTTTGCCGAAACAGTAAAATATTTAGATCCAGCCACTACTTTATTTTTAGTAGCGTCAAAAAGTTTTCTTACTCAAGAAACTATGACTAATGCAAATAGTGCACGTAATTGGTTCTTAACTACTGCAGTTAATGAGCAGTATATTAAACAGCATTTTGTTGCTTTATCGGTAAACATTAATAATGTAAAAAAATTTGGTATCGATATTAATAATATATTTACATTATGGGATTGGGTAGGTGGACGTTATTCTTTATGGTCTGCCATAGGTTTATCCATTGCATTATCAATAGGGTTCAAAAATTTTGAGCAGCTGCTTAGTGGCGCGCATGCTATGGATAATCACTTTAGGAATACTAAGCTAGAAAATAATTTACCAGTAGTACTAGCTATGATAGGGATATGGTATAATAATTTTTTTTGTGCAGAAACAGAAGCCATATTGCCATATGATCAATATATGCATCGTTTTGCTGCTTATTTCCAGCAGGGTAATATGGAATCAAATGGAAAATCTGTAGATCGTAATGGTAATATGATAAACTATCAAACTGGCCCAATAATTTGGGGAGAACCTGGTACTAATGGCCAACATTCTTTTTATCAGTTACTTCACCAAGGGACTAAAATGATTCCCTGCGATTTTATTGCGCCAGCAATAAGTCATAATCCTATAGGAAATCATCACGCTAAATTACTAGCTCATTTTTTCGCACAGACTGAAGCGTTAGCTTTTGGTAAATCAAGTAATAAATTATTTGAAGAAGAATCTAGTGCTGCTGCAGTGAGTAATAATTTAGAACAAACAAATAATATTATGCCATTTAAGGTATTTGAAGGTAATAGACCAACTAACTCTATTTTATTAAAAGAAATTAATCCTTATAGTCTTGGAGCATTAATTGCTTTATATGAACATAAAATTTTTACGCAGGGTGCAATACTGAATATTTATACATTTGACCAATGGGGTGTAGAATTAGGCAAAGAATTTGCTAATATTATTTTAGCTGAATTATATCACAAGAATAAAGTTACATCTCATGATAGTTCTACTAATGGGTTAATTAACTGCTATAAATATTGGCAATCCAATATAAAATGATAAATTAGTAGTGCTATGATAAGCAGATAATTTATGGCAAACTAACTTACTAGTAGTAATAAGTTATGATTAATTATATTTTTAAATTTTTGGGCCAAAGTTATCTAATGATTGCCATCTAGATTTATTATTAGTTAGCTTATTAAAATTAATAATAAAAAGTTTAGCTAAATAAATAGCTTTTTTCTGCCATTCTGCCTGATTTAAATAGGTATTACGCGGATCAAGAATATAATTATCAATCCCAAATAGTCTAGTAGGCATAGCGAGATTAAATATAGGTAAGTTCATTACTGGCGCATCACTAATTTCTCTACTTAATATTGAATTAATAATTGTTCTTGTATCGTTAAGAGTAATTCTATTGCCGCTACCATTCCATCCAGTATTTACTAAGTAGGCGCAAGCGCCAGTAGAATACATTTTATTAGCTAATAATTCAGTATATACAGTAGGATGTAATAATAAAAAAGCTGCGCTAAAACAAGCAGAAAATGTTGGAATAGGATTTATTACACCAAGCTCAGTACCAGATAATTTTGCTGTAAAACCAGACAAAAAATAATACTGTGCTTGCTCTATATTTAAAATGGAAACAGGTGGTAAAACGCCGAAAGCATCAGCTGTTAAAAAAATTATTGTAGAAGCATGGCCAAAATTATATGATGGTAGAACTATGTGATTAACATGAGAAATTGGGTAAGATACTCTTGCATTATCAGTTTTACTATTATCTTGATAATCTACTGAACCATCAGTACGTACAACTACATTTTCTAGTAGTGCATTACGGCGAATAGCTTGGAAAATTGCTGGCTCTGATTTTGCATTTAGGTTAATAGTTTTAGCGTAACAGCCACCTTCTAAATTAAAAATCCCATCATCGTCCCAACCATGTTCATCATCGCCAATCAGATATCTATTAGGATCATGTGATAAAGTAGTTTTTCCTGTACCGGATAATCCGAAGAAAAGTGCTACATCTTGGTTTTGTATTCCTATATTAGCAGAACAATGCATTGATGCTATGCCTTTAAGTGGGAGGATATAGTTCATTACAGAGAATAATCCTTTTTTAATTTCCCCTCCATACCAAGTCCCACCAATGAGCTGCATACCTTCTGTCAAAGAAAAAGCAATAAAATTTTCTGAATACATATTTTGTTCGCGCCATTTATAGTTGGTACATTTAGCGCCATTGAGTACTATAAAGTCAGGTTCAAAAACATTTAGTTCTAATTCATTTGGACTAATAAACATATTTTTTACAAAATGTGCTTGCCAAGCAACTTCAGTAACAAAACGTACTCGTAATCTACTATTTTTCTTAGTACCGCAAAAAGCATCAATAATAAATAAACGCTTATTACTTAATTGCTGACTTACTAATATTTTTAGATGTTCCCATATATCCTGACTAATAGGGTGATTATCATTGATACCTTTATCTGACCACCAAATTTTATCACTTGTATTATTATCACGCACTATATACTTATCAAACGGGGATCTTCCAGTAAAAATTCCAGTATTTACAGCTATTGCGCCTGATGTAGTAACAGTACCACGCTCTAAACCAGTTAGAGTATTGTTTGTCTCTTCATAAAATAACTGCTCAAAACTAGGATTATAGATTAGTTCATAGCAGTTAGTTATTCCATAGTATTTTAACTGTTGGAAAATTATATTTTTACTTTTCATAAAATTATGGAAATGAAACAAAATTCAGTAATTATCATTATATAATTTTTATTATATCAAATTAAATTAATATTTATATGGTTATGTTATCTAACACTACCTAGAGTAATTTTATCTATAAATTATAGATTGCCTATAATATAGCTAAAATTTACTTTTTAATAATTTAATGTATAATTTATTCATAGCAGTCGTATATCTTATGAGTTAATTTAACTATACTAAACTTAGTAATTTATTATATTAATAATAAATTATAAAAACTGCTAATAATGAAATTTATTTTTTATCAACTTAATATCAGTGTAATTTATATTGAATTATAAATAATTATTATATTAGCTAAGTAAAATGTTTACATCTCAAACCTAGCCTAAAATAATCAATAGCTATATCAAAGTGAATACCTATTAAATATAAAATTACTAGGTAGGTAATAAATACATAGTGCTATTGCTAAACAATAATTAATTATATTACTATTATCCCAAGGCAATAAATAATGGCTAAACACTTATTTACATCTGAATCTGTTTCAGAAGGACATCCTGATAAAATAGCTGACCAGATTTCTGACGCTGTATTAGATGCTATCTTAGCACAAGATAGCAAAGCACGCGTTGCTTGTGAAACTTATGTGAAAACTGGGATGGTATTAGTTGGTGGTGAAATAACTACTAGTGCTTGGATTGATATCGAAGAACTAACCCGTAATACTATTAGGGAAATTGGTTATACTAATTCAGATATGGCATTCTATGCTAACTCCTGTGCAGTTTTTAGTTTGATTAGTAAACAATCCCCAGATATCAACCAGGGGGTTGATAGTATAGATCCACTAGAACAGGGTGCTGGCGATCAGGGACTAATGTTTGGGTACGCCACCAATGAAACAGATGTTTTAATGCCAGCGCCAATTATCTACGCTCATCGTCTTGTAGAACGTCAATCTAAAGTACGTAAAGAAGGCATACTACCTTGGTTACAGCCTGATGCTAAAAGTCAAGTTACCTTTGCTTATGATAAAGGTAAAGTAGTTGGTATCGATACAGTAGTACTTTCCACACAACACTTAGAAAATATTTCTTTAACAAATCTACAAGAAGCAGTAATGGAAGAAATAATAAAACCAGTACTACCAGCCGAGTGGATTTCTGCACAAACCAAATTTTTGATTAACCCAACTGGTCGTTTTGTTATTGGTGGTCCCATGGGGGATTGTGGTCTAACTGGTAGAAAAATTATAGTTGATACTTATGGTGGTATGGCACGGCACGGGGGAGGGGCCTTTTCCGGGAAAGATCCATCGAAAGTAGATCGTTCTGCAGCTTATGCAGCACGTTACGTAGCCAAAAATATTGTTGCTGCAGGACTAGCAGCAAAATGTGAAATTCAGGTATCTTACGCAATTGGAGTAGCAGAACCTACTTCTATTACTATTGAAACCTTTGGTACTGAAACGATACCTTCTGATAAATTAACAAATTTAGTTAATGAATTTTTTGATCTGCGTCCTTATAGCTTAATTACCATGCTTAACTTACTACAACCTATTTACAGAAAAACTGCAGTGTATGGTCACTTTGGTAGAGAGCATTTTACTTGGGAAAATACTGATAAAGCTATGCTATTACGTGATGCAGCAGGTGCTGCATAGTCATTATTATATTGTTAACTATAATAACATAACGTACAGCAGCATATATATATACTTTTTCAGTAACAAGTGGTTACTTATTATCTATAAAATATTTTTTATATTATATATATAAAATCTTGTTGTAGTAATTTCCGCTAATTAAATTACCAAATAGTGGTATTATAAATATATTTAATTTATCCTAATTTAGATAAGATAATAATTATCTTGAAAAGCTGATTATTTTATTATATGAAAATTTTTTTTTATAAGCATTATGCATACTTATTAAACAGCGCGTTCAGATATAAATAACCAAAAATTTAATAAAATTCTTCCAATCATTATTGGACCTAGCGTATAGAATATCTCTTATACTAATATACCTAGCTAGTAGCACTGAATTGTTGAAATAAAATAGTACAATTAATTTATTAAAATTAGTTAAAAACTTATCTTGGGACATAAAAACGTATAGCGTCATTAAATATCAGCAATGCTGCAGGTCAATATTGCAAAAAAATAATTAAATAAATAAAATTATTTAATATTTTTATTGATGTTTTTATAGCATAATTTATGCTAATTAATGTTAATATATAACAAAAAACACTGACAGTATTAAGTATTATTATTTTTATAAACATCAAAATAATAACATAATAACAAATTGATTGTTTTTTTTTTATTATTTATTTCATTATGCCTAAAAGTCACGTCAATGCTGAGATAAAATTAAATTATGAATTTAATTATATTTTATAGCGTAAGTAGTGCTCTACTAGGTGTATTGATTGGTTGGTTAATAGCTAGTATAATATATCAAAAACAACACTTAGAACATCAGGTTGAATGGGCTAGACTATTACAAACATTACAAATAACTCATAAACAACAGGCGCATGAGCTAAGTACTCGTCAACAGCTTGAGCAAAAATTGTGCCATAGTGAACGTTCTTTACAAGAATTATATAGCAAACTCGCTACCGCTGAAGAACGCCTAAGCTTTTTAGAACCTTTTCGCCAAGAATGTTCCAAACTAAGCCAGGAATTACGTGTTCAGCAAGAAAAAAATATTAGTCTAAATACTGAACTACTTGAAGTCACTCTTAGTTTAGAAAAAACTAAGTCAAGAGCAGAAGAAAAGCCGTATCTATTTGTAAATTCTTTTGAAAAAAACCGGCAAAGTATTGATCAGATTATGATTCCATTGAGAGAAGAATTAGATTCTTTCAGAAGACAAATGCAAGATAGCTTTAGTAATGAGGCTCGTGAACTTCATTCATTAACAAATGAAATTAGTAATTTACATAAACTTCATATAAATATGACTAAAGAAACTGTTAATCTAACTAAAGCTCTGAAAGGAGATAATAAGATACAGGGAAATTGGGGAGAAATAGTTCTTAGTAAGGTTCTAGAAGCTTCTGGTCTACGCGAAGGACACGAATTTCATACTCAGGTAAGTCTTCAGCATATTGATGAAAAAAGATTACAACCTGATGTAATAGTACGATTACCGCAAGATAAAGATGTAATTATTGATGCTAAAATGTCTTTAGTAGCCTATGAACGCTATTTCAATAGCGATAATGAAGTAGATCGTAAATCAGCACTTATTGATCATATTAATTCACTAAGAACTCATATGAAAAAACTAGGGAAAAAAGATTATCAAAGATTACTTGGTTTAAGATCACTAGATTATGTTTTAATGTTTATACCTGTTGAACCTGCATTTATTGTTGCTATTAATAAACATCCTGAGCTAATTAGCGAAGCTCTATCGCATAATATTATGCTAGTTAGTCCAACTACATTATTGGTAGCACTACGCACTATAACAAATTTATGGCGTTATGAGCATCAAAGTAGTAATGCACAGCATATTGCTGATCGTGCTACGCGACTATATGATAAATTTCGGTTATTTGTCGATGATATGAATACTATAGGGCAAAGTTTAGATAAAGCACAAGTTAGCTACCGGCTAGCTATAAAAAAATTAGCTTACGGACGTGGCAATATGATTAGTCAAGCTGAATTATTTCGTAAACTAGGAGTAGAAATTCAGCGCCCTATTTCACAAATACCAAATAGTATACTAGATAACCATCTTAATTTAACTACTGAAACAGATGATAGTGTATTATCAGATTAACTAACTAATAACTAATATAAGATAGTAGCTATCTATCTACCATTTTTATTTGACCGCATATATGTTACAATATACTAATAAGTTATTATAAGTTATTTCCTATAATCGAATTACTACTAATATGATAGACGAAAATAAGTATAATAAAACACATTTTGGTTTTCGTCTCGTATCTAAAAAACATAAAGAGTTAATGGTAGCAAATGTATTTAACTCTGTAGCCGCAAACTATGACCTTATGAATGACTTAATGTCTTTTGGTATTCACCGTCTCTGGAAAAGATTAACTATACAATTTAGCTGTGTACGGCGTAGACAAAAAGTATTAAATATAGCAGGTGGTACTGGTGATATGACAGATAAGTTTTCTCGCTTAGTAGGAGAAAATGGGATAGTTGTATTAGCTGATATAAATGATTCTATGCTAAAAATTGCAAGAGAAAAATTACGTAATAATGGTTATATTAACAATATAATCTATATACAAGCCAATGCTGAAGTATTGCCGTTCCCTAATGATATATTCGACCGCATCATTATATCTTTTGGATTACGTAATATTACTGATAAAGAGCAGGCCCTTCAATCTATGTACAGAGTACTAAAACCAGGTGGATGCCTAATAATACTAGAATTTTCTAGGCCACTATTTATACCTTTGAAAAAATTTTACGATTTCTATTCTTTTTATATTTTACCTAAAATAGGTAAGTTAGTCACTAACGATGAGAGTAGCTATCGATATTTAGTAGAATCTATTCGTATGCATCCTGACCAAGACACTTTAAAAGCTATGATGCTTAATTCTGGTTTCGAAAGCGCTGAATATTTTAATATTACTGGTGGTATTGTTGCACTACACCGGGGTTATAAATTTTAAAAAAAAATAACATGCTATTAATGACATTTATCATGTCTGTGTTAGAAATATTGCTTCAGCACTTACTGATATTTTTAAAAAATCAGAAAAATTTTGCTGATAAGTATATTAGTCTTAAAAGTAAAGTATTAAAAATTGAATTAGCTGAGTTTAATCAACCTATTATTTTAGTATTTAGTGAAAAAAATATAGATGTTCTTAATTATTGGCATGATTTAGTAGACTGCACAATTAATACTAATTTAAGTACATTGCTTACTTTATCAGATAGTAAATACCTAATGCAGTTAATTAAAGAAGGCGATGATGAAATTATCAAACAATTAATATCATTAATACAAATTATAGAATGGGATATAGCAGAAATTTTATCGTTGTTTTTAGGTGATATAGCAGCAGAATTTATTACAAGTATATTAAGACTTATTACATCTAATCTTACTAATCAATTAAATTTTTTAAGAGCAAGAATAATGATTGCTATTACTGATGAGTGGCACATAGCACCATCAATGCAAGAATTAGCTTCTTTTTATCAAGAAATTCATGAAGTTCATCTGGTAGCAGAACAATTATTAACTTATATTACCAAGCTAGAAAATAGGATTTAGCCTATGATTTTAGGAGACATCCAACGTTTTTATTTAATTATCAGAGTCATGCTTAACTATGGACTAGATGAGCTAATACCAGTAACAAGGTTCACTTTACCATTAAGGTTAGTATTAAAATTGATGTTCTGGATACCAAATCTTAATAAAGATTTAACAATTGGTGAACGACTACGCCTAGCTTTACAAGAATTAGGACCAGTATGGATTAAGTTAGGTCAAATGTTATCTACCCGTCGTGATTTATTTATGCAATCAATAGTAGATCAGCTAACTATGTTACAAGATAGGGTACAGCCATTTGATGGCGAATTAGCACGACAGCATATAGAACATTACATGGGACAACCTGTAGAACATTTTTTTTACCAATTTGAACAAGAGCCACTTGCTTCTGCATCTATCGCTCAAGTTCATACCGCGATATTAAAAAAAAATGGTAAAAATGTAGTAATAAAAGTAATTCGTCCAGATATTATGACAATAATTAAAGCAGATATGCGTTTGATGTCCAGATTAGCAATATGGTTAACGCGCTTACTACCAGCAAGTAGACGTTTTCGTCCTATTGAAGTTGTACTAGAGTACGAAAAAAAATTATTAGATGAACTAAATTTATTACGAGAAGCAGCTAATTCTATTCAGTTACGGCGTAACTTTGCTGATAGTCCAATGTTATATATTCCAGAAGTATATCCTGATTATTGTAGTGAAAAAATTATGGTAATGGAACGTATTTATGGTATCCCAGTTAATGACGTAGTTGCTTTAAAAAAGCAAGGTACTAATATGAAACTATTAGCAGAAAGAGGGGTACAAGTATTTTTTACACAAGTTTTTCGTGATAGTTTTTTTCACGGAGATATGCATCCTGGTAATATTTTTGTTAGTTATGAACATCCAGATAATCCAAAGTATATCGGTATTGACTGTGGTATTGTTGGTTCTTTGAATAAAAAAGATCAACGCTATTTAGCAGAAAATTTTATTGCTTTTTTTAACCGAGATTACCGTAAAGTTGCTGAATTACATATAGATTCAGGTTGGGTACCACCTGATACTAATGTGGAAGATTTTGAGTTTTCTCTACGTGTTGTTTGTGAGCTAATGTTCGAAAAACCATTATCAGAAATATCATTTGGTCACGTATTGCTTAATTTATTCAATACTGCAAAACGTTTTAATATGGAAGTACAGCCACAATTAGTACTTTTACAAAAAACTTTATTTTATATTGAAGGAGTTGGACGTCAACTTTATCCACAACTAGACTTATGGAAAACTGCTAAACCTTTTTTAGAAGACTGGATAAAAGATCAAATTGGTTTATATGCTTTATTCAGTGCTATTAAGTATAGAGCACCTTATTGGGCAGAGAAACTACCAGAATTACCTGAACTATTGTATGAAGGCGTTAAGAATCATAATATGTTAAAAAAAAGCTTAAACTTAATTGTATTTGAATTACGAGAACAGCGTATTAGACATAGTAAGGCTTATTTAATATTGAGCGCTATATTATTGTTTATTGGTATTTTTGTACTTTTATATGATCATTACGCAGAAGTAGTACCTATATTACTAGTTGTATCAGGAATAATAGGTTGTGTTTTAAGCTGGAAGCTCCTCCAATCATAGTAATGATGCATATTAATATTTTTATATTAAATTAATTTAATTATTGTAACAAACAAGTTAGTACTATTAATCATGCAATTTAATCAAAAATAAAAAAATGGCAGGTGGTGTTTCAGTTAATGCGTATACAGCAGCCTATTGGCTCACTATTATTATTATGGCCAACACTATGGGCACTATGGTTAGCAAGTAATGGTTTACCTAGTAAAAAGTATCTAATAATTTTTATTATCGGGGTCTTTTTGATGCGATCAGCTGGTTGTGTTATTAATGATTTTTTAGATCGTAATATAGATAGTTATGTAAAACGCACAAACGGCAGACCGCTACCTAGCGGTCTTATTAAAGAAATAGAAGTAAAAATTGTTTTCGTTGTATTAGTTATGATTTCCTTTGCTTTAGTATTAATATTGAATGCAATGACTATTGCATTATCTATAGTTGCACTTACATTAGCATGTATTTATCCATTAATGAAACGCTATATCAGTATCCCACAATTAGTACTTGCTACTGCATTTAGTTGGTCTATTCCAATGGTTTTCGCATCAGTATGTCATTGCTTACCTGCATGCTGTTGGCTGTTGTTTATGGCTAATCTAACATGGACTATAGCTTATGATACTCAATATGCTATGGTAGATAGAGATGATGATGTATGCATTGGTATAAAATCTACAGCTATTTTATTTGGTCGTTTAGATCGTATTATTATCGGAATATTACAAATAATTATGCTATTATTATTAGTAATAATTGGTTGGTTAATGGCGTTAGGATTTATTTTCTATACTACCCTACTTGGGGTAGTAATACTTTTCATATGGCAGCAAAAACTGATTTTTTTCCGTAATCGTAAGGCTTGTTTTAAAGCATTTTTGAATAATAATTACGTCGGTATGTTGATATTTATCGGAATTTTTCTAAGTTATTCATAGTTTTGTATGATAACTTAATGTTGTTTAATATTTATTGAACTAGTAATAATTATTTTAATTTTTTGTTTAATTAGTGTGTTCACCACATAATATATGTTTTTTATTTTGCTAGTGCTCATCTCGTTACTATAAGTATCATTAATATAATTTTCATTATATAGGGTATTGATAATACTATAAAAAATAGATTTATCGAATAAATCTGGTGCATTAATACTATGTGCTATGTGGTTTGCAACAAGCAAACTTTTTTTTTCTAAAATACTACGATTAATCTGCGGATTATAATATTTTAATGATAAAATTATCGCATAACGTAGTATTGTATCTTGTCCACTTACAGCTAATAGCTCTAGGATATTTATCCTATCCATAATAGGATAAAATTTATGATGTTTTTCTTCTAATAATCTCTGCCTATGTAATTCTATAATTAAATTGTCTATAAATGATGGTAATTCATTGGTACTAAATCGCATGAATAATTCTATTTTTAACATAGGATAAAAGCATAAAATATGCTGATGTAGTTGTTGACGACTAACCCCAGGAACATTAATGATCATCATAGCAACTAAAGAAGGTAAAATAAATAAATGCTGAATATTATTGCGGTAATAAGTAATTCCGGCTGCTTGATAATTTGATAAAAAAATTATATCGCTCATTGTATTATGTACTACACTAAACTTATTTAGTGCTAATGCATGTTTTAGTATAGCTTCAGGCGTAATATTTGGTATAGTAACTTCAGGGGCATAGGGAACATTACGTAATAACTCAAGATAGCACTGGAGTTGTGAAATTAATTGATGACTATTAAGTAAATATGCATACTGATATGATGCTAATAGCACTATAGCACATAAATTTATCGCATTAACTGCTACTGCGTTATTAATTTTTATCATAATAGTAATAGCTATATTATCAACAGTAGTCGTTAGCCAATCTGGTCTAGGGTTGCTAGTAGTGATATTAGTTGCTATTTTATTGATATTGTTGCGCCACTGCGGAACTTGCTGATTAAGCCAATTTACTAGTTGTATTGGTTCACCAAAATTAACATATCCAATGCCAAGATTACGTAATTTACGTAATCCACAAAACATATGTATTAATCCATCTTTCTTTTTTTCTTTACCGCATAATTCTTTAATATATGTAGTTACTTCTATTACATGCTCATAGCCAATATATATAGGCACAATAGTGATCGGTCGTGTACTGGCGCGCAACATAGATTGAATAGTGATAGTTAGAGTACCTTTTTTTGGATCTAGTAATCTGCCAGTACGTGAACGACTACCTTCTAAAAAATATTCCAAAGAGTAACCGCTAGAGAATAGTTCATATAGATATTCTCTAAATATAGCAGAATAAAGCTTATTTTTCTTGAAAGTACGATGTATAAAAAAAGCTCCTAATCTACGAAAAATATTACCTACTGGCCAAAAATTTAGGTTAATACCTGCTGCAATATGTGGTGGAACTAAACCTATATGATATAAAACGTAAGAAAGTAAAAGATAGTCCATATGACTACGGTGACATGGTATATAAACCATCTCATGTCCCTTTTCTGCTAATTGAATAATTCTATTTGTATGACGTACATGTAAGCCTTGATACATAAGGTTCCAGGTCAAACCTAATATGCGATCTGATATGCGTATAGCTTCATACGAAAAATTAGAGGCAATTTCGTCCATTAGTGCAATCGCTTTTTGCTGTGATTGCTTTAATGATATTTTTTTGCTAATTGCTTCATCTTGCACCAATTTATTAATATTATTAGAAGCTAGTAATTTTTTAAATAAATTCTTACGTACCGGTAATCTAGGTCCCATAGTGACTATTTTCTGACGGGCGAAGTTAATGCTGACTAAACGAGCTAATTTTTTTGCAAGAGTATGAGTATTATCTGTACTATGGTGTATATATATATCACGTATTTTTAAAGGATTAGAGAAATGAACAAAACTATCACGACCTAACCATAGTAAAGATATTATTTTTTTTATACCTTGAAGTAGGAGCATGTTATTATTTATTTGATTTTTAGATATATCCCTACCAGGAGAGCGTCCATACATAACTAATACTGGAATAATTTGCACATTCAACCAGGTATATTTTTTTGATAAATGAAGATATTTCTGAAATAAAGCTAAGTTTTGCTGTAGTATCGTACCTCTAAAACTTAGAATTTGGCTATTTTTTATAAAAATATAACGCTTAAGTTTAATACCATAGATATTTATTGGTTCTATAGGATCTGGTAACCCATGTTTTATACACTGTATCCGCATAGTTAATAAATCTAATGTAGAGTTAGATGGCAGTATATATATAATTGGTTGCTGTAAATATAAACCTATTTTTTTAATAAAAAATTTAGGAATAACTTGACTTTTAACTAAAAACTTTAATGGTATAGATAATACCATATAGTATATAGTACGCCAATTTAACATTTCTATGTAAAGTCTCGTGCTTAATGAAGGTTAAAATGCTAGCTGCTAGCTACTAGCTAAATACAAATTTAGTGATAAATAACTATGATTTGCAATCAGTTATTTATTTAAGTAATTTATGCAATAAAGTATTTATTATTTTTCACGAAAAATACCTACTGCATCATATACTTTAGCTAGCGTTAAACTAGCATAGTTACGTGCTTTTTCTGCTCCTTCACGTAACACCTGACTTAGATAAGATTCGTCTGCACGTAGTATAACATAACGATCCTGCAGTGACTTCAGCATATCTGATACTGAACTAGCTACAGAAAATTTTAAATTACTATACATTTTTCCTGAAAAATAAATTTCTAAATTAGCTATAGAAGTACCACTAACGCAGGATAAAATATTAAGTAAGTTAGAAACTCCAGGCTTGTTTACTGGATCAAAATAAACTTTAGGTGGATAGTCTGAATCTGTAACAGCATTATTTATTTTTTTTACTACAGACTTGGGATCTTCTAATAACATTATTACGTTATTCTGGTTTGCAGATGATTTAGACATTTTTTTTAAAGGATCTAGTAATGACATAATACGTGCACCACAATCAGGAATTAATGGTTCAGGTATTGTAAATATATTGCTGCTATAAATAGTATTAAAACGTTTGGCAATATTACGAATCAGCTCAATATGTTGTTTTTGATCTTCACCTACCGGAACTTTATTTGCTTGATACAAAAGAACATCTGCGGCCATTAGTATAGGATAGCTAAAAAGTCCCGCGTTGATATTATCAGCATAACTGGTAGATTTATACTTAAACTGCGTCATTCGGCTCAGTTCTCCGAAGTAAGTATAACAATGTAATAACCAGCTTAATTGACTATGTTCTGGTACAGAAGATTGAAGAAATACTGTACTTTTTTTTGGATCTATTCCACAAGCAAGATATAGTGCAATAAAATCCATAGATGTTTTACGTAGCTGAGTTGCTGACTGTTTTATAGTCAAAGCATGTAAATCTACGATACAATATAAGCACTCATAATCATTATCATTTTGTATTCTAACCCATTGACTTAATGCACCTATATAGTTACCAATAGTTAATTTTCCTGAAGGTTGTGCACCGCTAAAAATAATTGGTTTAATCATTAGATAAATTATATATATAAATATTACTAATTAGTAGTTTATAAATTTTGTGTGATTTTTAAAAATAAATAATATTGTTATTTACCCACAACTAATGAAATAGCGTTACGCATTGCGTTAATAACAGTATGATAATTTTTTTGGCTAAAAATAGCTGAACCTGCGACAAAAGTATCTGCTCCTGCAATAGCAATAGTACCTATATTTTCTATATTAATGCCGCCATCTACTTCAAGACGGATCTCTCTATTATAGAAATTAATTATTTTTCGTACCTTTCTTATTTTGTCTATAGTAGATGAAATGAAAGATTGACCACTAAAACCTGGATTAACCGACATTAACAAAATCATATCAATTTTATCTATTACATATTCTAAACATTCAAGTGATGTAGCAGGATTAAATACTAGTCCTGCTTTACAACCATGTGCTTTAATTAGCTGCAGAGAACTATCGATATGTTCTGATGCTTCTTTATGGAAAGAAATATAATTAGCACCTGCATTTGCAAAAGAAATAATTAAATTATCTACTGGCTTAACCATTAGGTGCACATCTATTGGTGCATTAATACCGTATTTACGTAATGCTGTTAATACTAATGGGCCAATAGTAATATTTGGTACATAGTGATTATCCATAACATCAAAATGTACTAAGTCAGCACCAGCTGATACTACTCGTGCAGTATCTTCACCTAAACAAGCAAAGTCAGCTGATAAAATAGATGGTGCTATCCAAAAGTTTTTCATAATATGAAAAATTCATTTATATTTATTATATTTAACTAAACATATCTAATTAATATTATCTCCTAAATATGTCAGGTATTTTTATTACGTAATTGCGTACTATAGCACTACAAATTTTAATTTAAGTATTCAATATAGTAATTTTTACATACTAACTTTATCTCAGTAGTACCAAGTTTATGCTACAACTAGTAAGTAATGTAGTAAAAATTTTTTACTATTTAATAAATTTCAAAATACCATACCGCTTTCATAGTAATATACTCTTATTTAGTAAGATAGTAATAGTTATTAGATATAACCTAGGTAGTAATTAGTTCATACCATAACATTGATCAAAAAACACACTTGATAATAATAAACATTAATTATTAGTTATTACGTTCTAGTATACTGATAATTTGATAAGCAACAAACTTAGCGCTGTGTTCATTAGCACTAATAGTGATATCAGCGATTTCTTCATATAAATGGTTACGTTCTCGTGCCAATGCTTCTAATACTTCTCTTGGGGGTATTTCAACTTGTTGTAATAATGGACGTTTCTTATCACGCTGCGTACGTAACAGCTGTTTTTCAATAGTAGTTTCTAGATAAATAACTACTCCACGTGCAGAAAGACGATTACGTGTTTCTCTAGATTTTATCGAGCCTCCTCCAGTAGCAAGTACTATTCCTTGTTTCTCTGTAAGTTCGTTAATTACTTTTTCTTCTCTATAACGGAAACCATCTTCACCTTCTAAGTCAAATACCCAGCCTACATCAGCACCAGTGCGTCGCTCAATTTCTTGATCAGAATCAAAAAATTCCATATTAAGCTGTTGAGCCAACTGACGACCAATAGTGCTTTTACCAGCACCCATAGGCCCAACAAGAAATAGATTTCGTTTCTCTATCATATGTTTTGGTCTTACTATTAAGATTATTGTTAGATGACAATCCCGCCAATTGAATTAGTGGCGATACCTAAATTTAACGATAGTATATCTGATAATCAGACTCAAATTATCTTTACATAAACATTATTATGTTTCCTGCTTTTTGTTATGAAACAATAATTGGATTTAAGAAAAAATTCTTTGTTATTAATTTAGTTTTTATTAAATATAATAAAATTTCTTCTAATATACTTAATTTGTATACTAGTATATTTATTCTAAATATAGAAAAAAAGTATATTTTTATTGCAAAAAAATTAGGTGTTAATTTTATATTTAAGACTTTAGTTAAGTACTGAATAAATATTTTTTATAGTTACCTACCTATACTCTATATACTAGATTATTTGATTAATTAATCTGTGAATTAGAATAGGGCGTAATCTACGAATAATTTTACGTACATTCACTGGATAATCTGCGATAGATTGTAATTCAGTATAATGATTCAACATTTTTGTATAAGTACGTATCAATGTTAATTCTTGCTCACGCTGGTAGTATAATTCATTATTAGGATCGTGAATTAATAGCGCATTTTCTAAATCAAGTCGCCAAGAACGCTGATTAAAATTATTACCAGTTAATAATAACCACTCTTTATCTGCCCACAGACCCTTAATATGATAACTATTTTCGCCATGTTTCCATAATCTTATTATCAATTGACCGTTATCTAAATAATTTTGTAATCCCTTAATAAAACTACGCAGATTAATTTCATATAAATATGGTAAAATTCCAATTATTTTAAAATGGTTATCAGAGTTTATATAAAAATCGTTAGCAGTTTTATCACCAACGATTACTTCAATCTGCTTACCTTTACGTAATTGACTAACTAAATCTCTTGATAACTTTGCAGGCATATTAAAATAAGGGGTACATAGTGTTATATTAGTATTTATTGAACAAATAAGGTGATGAATAGTTTGATTTAAAATACTTTTTGTTCCTAAACCTACTAAAGGCGTAATTGTTAATTCATCTTGTGCCGTACTTCCTTCATAGCAGTAATCTGCATAGCGTAGAGAGTGCCGAAATAACCTAATATTATAGTTTTTTATATGACAATTAGAACTTTTATTACATGTAATATCATTAAGTTTGTTGACTGCTGATTTGGTTAAAAACTGCTGCTTAATGTAAATTAGTAAAGAATCAGCTAACAGTTGGTTATTTATCATATAATATCTATCATAACGATACTTATTTTGTTTATGTAAATAAACATTATTTATGCTAGCACCACTGTAAATAACGTTATTATCAACAATAAAACCTTTTAAATGTAGTATACCAAGCGCTTCGCGCGTATTGATAGGAACACCATATACTGGCACATTGACATCAGGATAAGATTCAGCTATCTGATAATACCAGTCAGCATTAGTAGTATTTATTGTATTACTACCACCTATACGACTACGTTGTGCTCTATGCAAATCTACTAATACTACTATGTCTATATTAGGATTCACTTTTCTTGCTTGATATAAGGCATTTAGAATAACTTCACCACCTTGATCTTTCTCTAAATACAGTGATACTATATATATACGATGTTTTGCTCCTAATATAGCTTTCAGTAGCGTATGATAAAAATCTTTAGGACTATAAAGCGTTTGTATATCTGCTACATTCTGAGAAATTTTAGGCAATTGTATAAGGTATTGTTGATGTTTATTACTATTTTCTAAAAACATAATAGTATTAGTGTTAAATGTTTTTAATGATTAATATTTAATGCTATTAACTATACCGTTTTTATTTTTAATATTATTTACTTCTGACAGAAAATTTTTCACGCAATTTTATTGCACCATAACTAATTAGTCCTATTGTTAATAGCGTCAATGGGAGCAACATCAGGCACAGCATTATTTCTTCTTCATAATATTTAAAATAATTATTTTTTTTCCAATTAAAAAACCCTAGCACAGTTAATATTAACACCCAAAAAAATGCACTCATCCAGTTAAAAAATTGAAAGCGTGAGTTACTAAGACCAGATAGTCCGGCAATAGTTGGCAGTAAAGTGCGTATAAAGGCAATGAAACGGCCAAATAGTAAAGCTGATAGCCCATGACGATGAAACATTCTATGAGCCCGAATATGATAATTAGGTGGTAAATTTGCTAGCCAGCTATTAACAACACTATTATTTTCTAACCAAGTACCTTGTAGGTAGCTTAACCAGCTACCTAAGCTTACTGCAATAGTTAGTAGTAGTAAAGTAATAGGAAAAGTTAATATACCTTTAGCAATTAGTACACCTATCAATATTAATAGACTATCTCCAGGTAGAAAAGCAGCTGGCAGAATTCCATTCTCTAAAAAAAGAATAATGAATACTAATAAATAAGTAGCATATACTAGTTTTGGATCAGAAAATTTTTGAAAATCCTGTTGCCATAAGGCATGTAATAGTGTTTGTATCATTTTTCTGGTACATCTTTAGAAGATAAAAATATTAATTTTAATTATACATTAAAAAAAAAAGAAGAAGTTGACCGTTAAGCCGGGTTCTGTCGTGGACAGTCATTCATCTAGACCAGTACTTGCGATCTGGCTCAAGCAGCTTACCTGGGTTATAAGTACGGGCCGCACTATTTAACCTCTTTTTAGCCTTGCTCCAGGTGGAGTTTACCGTGCCGTAAATTGTTACCAAATACGCGGTGCGCTTTTACCGCACCTTTTCACCCTTACCTGATCCTATTTATTAATACTTATTTTTTGATCAAGTATAATAAAAATCAATAGGCCATTGGCGGTTTACTTTCTGTTGCACTTGTCGTAAGTTTGTTTCTACCCCCCAGGCGTTACCTGGCACCTTGCCCTATGGAGCCCGGACTTTCCTCTCCTTCATATTATTGTTAGTATGAAGCAGCGACTGTCTAGTCAACTTCTAGGCTTAGTATAGAAATTTTTTATTAACTTGTCATCTATGAGATAATTTAATTATTTTTAATAGTTCAATAATTTATTGAATAGATTAAATTATGTAATAAAAATTATTGATTTTCATTAAATTACTGCATAAAAGTACTATTTATCCTAATAAAATTATTCATTATACAATGTATATTAATAGCAATGATGTTTAAGTGAGTGCAGTAGTAGTTATAGTAATCACTGCTGCAGTTTCTACAAAATGTATTAATTTAATATACAATTAAATTGTACTTATACTTTATATAAATAAAATAAGCTATCTATATATTATAAATAATAATTTTTATAAAAATTATTTAATTAAACATAGGTAAAGTCGTACCACCTAAAATATAATTTTACGCCTGACGCCAAAATTATGTTGTAAAAACAATATTTTGATGTTGTATATAACAAAAAATGTATACAACAAAATAAGCAAAAGCAAGCTAGTTTATGGAATGCTTATTGCTATAATGTATATTTATTTTTTAAAAAAATGATAACTACAATGATAACTAATAGTTCATAAACTTATAAAATAAACTCATATGAATGTAACAACACAATATTAATTGTAAACTAAAAATTATGACAACCAATGAAATAAAAAATTTATTAATGTCAATGCTAACATTAGATGAAGTATATGTAAGTAGTAACGTTAACCATATTCAGATTATTGCTATTAGTAAACAATTTACTGGCATGAGTCGTGTTAAAAAACAACAGATTATTTATGCGCCACTCATAAAATATATAGCTAATAACAGTATTCATTCTATTTCTATCAAAGCATATTCTCCAGAAGAATGGCAAATTTATAGTAAATTTATATGATATAGGCTATATATTATTATAGGATCTATATTTATAAAATACTAGGTAATATAATTAATAATTATTAATTAATAATATATTATATATTAAGAAAATGGATAAATTTATTATAACAGGTCCTACTCCTTTGATAGGAAAAGTTACTATTTCTGGTGCTAAAAATGCAGCTTTACCAATTTTATTTGCCACTTTATTAACAGAAGATCTAGTAGAAATACAAAATATTCCTAAACTGAAAGATATCGAAACAACAATACAATTACTTAGCCAGCTTGGCGTAAAGATTAAACGGAATGGATCAGTATATGTAGATGCGAGTAAAGTGGATATATATTGTGCACAATATGATTTTGTAAAAACAATGCGTGCTTCTATTTGGGTACTTGGTCCCCTTGTAGCTCGTTTTGGACTAGGTAAAGTTTCTTTACCAGGAGGTTGTGCTATTGGTGCACGTCCAGTTGATATGCATCTGAGTGGTTTAAAACAGCTAGGAGCTGCTATTAAGTTAGAAGATGGATATGTTCAAGCATCGGTAACAGGAAGGCTGCGAGGAGCATATATAATGATGGATAAAATTAGTGTAGGCGCTACTATAACTATTATGAGCGCTGCTACGCTAGCAGAAGGAGTCACTATTATTGATAATGCTGCACGTGAACCTGAAATTGTTGATACTGCTAATTTTCTTACTACTTTAGGTGCTAAAATTATTGGTGCCGGAAGTAATAAAATTACTATTGAGGGCGTTACTTGTCTAGGCGGGGGAATTTACCGCATACTACCAGATCGCATTGAAACTGCGACATTCTTAGTAGCAGCTGCTATTTCTCGTGGCAATATTTTATGTCAAGCTACATGTCCTAATATACTAGATACAGTATTAACTAAATTACGTGAAACTGGTGCAAATATAGAAACTGGATATGATTGGATAAGCTTAAATATAAATGGACAAAGGCCTAAAGCAATTGCTGTACGTACCGAGCCGTATCCTGGGTTTCCTACTGATCTGCAGGCAATATTTAGTTTATTAAATTTAGTTGCTAATGGAACAGGATTAATTACTGAAACAATTTTTGAAAATCGTTTTATGCACATCAAAGAACTTAGACGTATGGGTGTACATGCTGATATTAAAAGTAATACTCTGATCTGCTATGGTGTAGAAAAACTGTCAGGAGCACAAGTAGTTGCTACTGATTTAAGATCTTCTGCTAGCTTAGTTTTAGCTGGATGTATTGCAGAAGGTATAACTATAGTAGATCGTATTTATCATATTGATCGTGGTTATGATGATATTGAAGGTAAATTACGTAGTTTAGGCGCTAAAATAGAACGTATTAGCGGAAAATTATAATTAACTGACACCAATTCTCTCTTAACAAGATACTGTGATGTCAGTTTTGAACTAATTAGTGATTATTCTAATAATAAAAATATATTCTTATGACCACGAAGAATATTTAGTGCCATCGCAGCTGGTTTATTGCGTAATATTTTACGTAGTTGACTAATGTTATTTAATCTATTTAGATTAATTCCTATGATGATATCCCCCTTTTGTATACCCATTAATGCAGCAGGAGAATCCTTTAAAACATCATCAACTATGATACATTTAGTGCCATCTTTCATTGTTCCATCGCTGAGATATGCACCCTGTAACTCAGGAGTTAATAAATCTGGGTTAGAAGTACAATAAGCACTATCTTCTAGTACTACTACTTGAGATAATGGTTTACCATTACGTATTAAACCTAACTTAATTTTTTTTCCTGGGGTAGTTGTTCCTACTTTTACACGTAGTTCATCGAAACTTTGAATAAGTTTTCCATCTATAGAAATGATAATATCACCTGCTTTTATGTTGGCTTTAGCTGCTGCTGATCCAGCTATTACTTCGCTAATAAAAGCACCATGCTGTGCTTCAATTTGAAACTCTTTTGCTATATCAGCAGTTAATTCTGTGCCTTTTATCCCAAGCTGGCTACGTTTAACTTCTCCAAATTCAATTAGCTGCTGACTTAAATTCTTTACTATATTGCTAGGAATAGCAAAACCAATGCCAATATTTCCTCCACCAGGTGCTAGAATAGCAGTGTTAATGCCAATTAGTTCACCGTTAATATTAACTAATGCACCACCAGAATTACCACGATTAATAGATGCATCAGTTTGAATAAAATTTTCTAATCCTTCTAAATTAAGTCCACTACGACCTAATGCAGAAATAATTCCTGAAGTTACTGTCTGGTCAAGACCGAATGGATTGCCTACTGCTACAACAAAATCCCCTACTTTTAAGATATCTGAATCAGCTATTTTAACTTCAGTTAGGTTCTTATAAGAAGGAAGTTGTAGTAATGCTAAATCTGTTTGTTCGTCATGGCCAACAAGTTTAGCCTCAAATTTACGTCCATCATTCAGCTGAACTTTAATTTTATCTGCTCCAGCAATAACATGATTATTAGTAATTACGTAGCCTTTTTTAGCATTAATAATAACTCCAGATCCTAATCCTTCGAAAGGTCTTATACTATAGTTTCCATTTGGAATATCAGGACTAAAGAAATATCTAAATTCTTTAGGTAATAATAATGTAGGACGCTGTATTGATTGTGTTCCTTCAACATGAACACTTACTACTGCTGGTAGAACTTTTGCTAGCATAGGAGCTAAACTTGGTGGCATACTAGTAGTAGTGTTTCCATTAATTTCGGGAGGTAAAGCTGCTATTGTCACGCACAATGGTAAATAAGTTAATAAACAACTCAGTATTAATACGTAAAATAAATATTTTATTTTCATTTTAATGTCAACTCACTTACTGATCATTCATAACTATTATACTAACTATTAGTTTAGTAAACCTATAATTAAATTATAATTAAATTAATATTTTAGTATTATTAATAATTTTTTGTCTAGAAAATAAACTTAGGTACTAATATATTCTATATTTAGAATATTTATATGTAGTTAAACTATAGCTATAAAGATAATTATCTAATTGTTTAATGTAAGCTGGAATTTTAGAATTATCAGCCTCAGTTCAACGATCACGAAACTTATTATCTTCCTTATGTTTATTTTTATTAGGGAGTAAAATAATATAGCTGGCTGGAGCAATTAGCAATATTTTCGAATAATTATGCACTACTAAAAAAATATTTATTAAATTACTTACGACACTTCTCTAGTTCAGTATTGTCTAATTCATAACATATAGTTTTTTTATTACTTAACTTAAGTTTGCTAAACTGCATTACTACTGCACCCAGAATTCTTTATACTAAAAAGCTAATTAGCGTAGTTTGTCATATCATAACAATTACTAGTATTTATAATAATACTATATAGGTTATTGCATAGTTAGTTAGCACTAATTATATACAACTGAATGTTATTATCATTAATGCATAATACATAAAGACAGGTAAAAAAAATTTTTTTAATTACACTATGATTAAATATATATGTAATTATTATTGTAGTTATTTACATAATTTAATTATGTATGCAAAATATTAATGCAAATAGTTTGTTGCTATGCTTAATTGAAGATTATTTTCAATAAAAAAATTTAAATAGTGGTAAAATTTTTTACAAAAAAAACAATGCAGTATAATAAATTGTGTAAAAATTATTTTAATTATATAATATAAGTAAAATAATTACTATATAAATAAATAGTCAATTTGATAAGGGTAAATGTTATAATGAAAACTTTTACAGCAAAGCTAGAAACTATCAAACGTCACTGGTATATTATTGATGCTAGTGATAAAATATTAGGGCGTCTTGCTACTGAACTGGCTTGTAGGCTACGTGGAAAAAATAAAGTTATCTACACTCCACACATAGATACAGGTGATTATTTTATAGTTTTAAATGCGAAAAAAATAATAGTAACCGGCAACAAAATTATTGATAAAAAATACTATCATTATACCGGTTTTGTGGGTGGTCTTAAAGAAAAAACATTTAAAGAAATGATAGTTCGACGCCCTGAGCATATAATTAAAATAGCAGTTAAAGGTATGTTACCAAAAGGTCCACTTGGACGTACTATGCTCAAAAAACTTAAAGTTTACGCGGGTGCTACACATCGCCATGTTGCACAGCAACCGCAATTTTTAAACATTTAGTAGAGATAACAATTTATGGTTGCTGAAGCGCAATACTATGGTACAGGTAGACGTAAAAGTTCTTCCGCTCGTGTCTTCTTTAATAAAGAAGGTAGTGGTAAAATTATTATCAACCAACGTAGTATAGATAATTACTTTGGGCGTGAAACAGCCCGTATGATAGTTATTCAACCATTAAAAATGGTTGAAATGATCAATAAAGTAGATCTTTATGTAACAGTTAAAGGTGGTGGTATATCCGGACAAGCAGAAGCAATACGACACGGTATAACTTGTGCACTAATTAATTATGATGAAACTTTACGTACTATTTTGCGTAAAGCTGGTTTTATTACTCGTGATGCTCGTAAGGTTGAACGTAAAAAATGTGGGCTACGTAAAGCTCGTCGTCGTCCGCAGTTCTCAAAAAGATAATAAATAACTATTATTTATCACTAATTACTATTATTTATTATAAATAAGTGCTATTTCGCTCAAAATACTTATTTCTGTATTTCAACTGATGCAGTTTTTAGTCAAAACTAAGTTTTATTAGTTTTTTTACCTAAACCTAAGTAAGGTAGGCGGCAGTAAAATATTTAAAATAAGTAAAAGCAGCATATATTAAGCGATAGATATCGTTTGTTAAAATCTGTCGCTTGATAAAAATATATTTTTTTTTATTTTATTTAAGCACTATCAATTTATGTTTAGCTAAATTATAAAAAATTTTTTATTTTAAAATAAGATCTATATCTTATGATCTATACATCCTAAATATCAGTAAATAAACACTTATTGTTTTACTTTATTTTTATATTAATTTTAAACAAATCATATTTTCTTAAAATTATTTAGTATAATTACAATATTACTAATTAACAATTAGTTAACTTATTGAAGTTTTACTAAAAATGTAAATATTAGTGTTTATAATAAATTAATTTAATTAATAAATTTATTTATTAAAAAATAATAATATATCTTATACTATAAGATCCTTAATATATTTATATTATTTAAAATAATTTTTGATGTAAAAATTATAGGTAATTTTCTATGCAACTAAAACTTCCTATTCGTAATGCTATACTTAGTGTATATGATAAAACTAAAATTATTGAATTTGCCCAACATTTATCTAAATATGGTGTAAAAATACTATCTACTGGTGGTACTGCGCGCCATCTATTAGAAGCAGGAATAAAAGTAACTGAAGTGTCTGATTACACCGGATTCCCTGAAATTATTAACGGACGAGTAAAAACATTACATCCAAAAATACATGGTGGAATATTAGCACGCCGTAATATCGATGATAATACGATCATAAAAAAATATGGTATAGAATTTATTGATATGGTTGTGGTCAACTTATATCCATTCGCCGACAAAATAGCTTCAGAAACAGGTAATATTAATCTTGAAGAAGCAGTGGAATATATTGATATTGGTGGTACTACTATTTTACGCTCAGCAGCTAAAAACTATCGATATGTAGCAATGGTAGTAAATATTAATGATTATTCTGATATTATGTTAGAACTTGATCGTAATAAAGGAGCTCTAAATCTAGAAACTCGTTTTAATTTAGCTATTAAGGCCTTTAAATATACTGCAGCCTATGAATATAATATTGCTAAATTTTTTAGTAATTATAATAAAAAAATAGATGATAATCATGATCAAAGTATTAGAAATACTTCCAACAAGTTACCGATAAACTTAAATATAAATTTTGTCAAAAAACAAGATCTACGCTATGGTGAAAACTATCACCAGTTAGCAGCATTTTATATTGAAAATGGATCTAAAGAAAAATCAATAGCTACCGCAAAACAGTTGCAAGGTAAAAATCTTTCCTATAATAATATAGCTGATACTGACTTAGCGTTAGCGTGTGTTAGAGAGTTTAGTGAACCAACTTGCGTAATAGTAAAACACGTTAATCCATGTAGTGTTGCTACTGGCACCAATATTTTTTCAGCCTATAAACGTGCTTATAAAACTGATTCTACTTCAGCTTTCGGAGGAGTAATAGCATTTAATAAGTCACTAGACGCTAATACTGCTAGAGAAATTATTCAAAGCCAGTTTGTTGAAGTGATTATTGCACCAACAATAGATCAAAATGCTATAGAAATACTAGAAACTAAAAATAATATACGTGTTTTGACTATTGGTCATATGAATAAAATTAAATCTAATCTAGATTTAGATATAAAAAGAGTAAACGGGGGTTTACTAGTACAGGAACAAGATTGCAGTATAGTAAATTTTTCAGATCTTATGGTAGTAAGTAAACGTAAACCCTATCAGTCAGAGATGCGAGATGCTTATTTTGGTTGGAAAGTAGCTAAATACGTAAAATCAAATGCTATCGTTTATGCGCGAGATAACCAGACAATTGGTATTGGTGCAGGTCAGATGAGCCGTATTTTTGCAGCAAAAATTGCTAGTATAAAAGCTTCTGAAGAAAAACTAGATATCAGTGGATCTACTCTGGCTTCAGATGCCTTTTTTCCTTTTCGTGATGTAGTAGATTATGCTGCAGCAGTTGGTATAAGTTGTATTATTCAACCTGGTGGATCTATTAGAGATCAAGAAGTAATTACTGCTGCTAATGAACATAATATTGCTATGATTTTTACTAAAATGCGGCATTTTCGCCACTAAATAACTTAATATAGGAGCGCACTTATGAATATTTTAATTATTGGTAACGGTGGACGTGAACATGCTCTTGCATGGAAGGTAGCACAATCGCCTTTAGCAAAAAAAGTATTCGTAGCTCCTGGTAATGCTGGTACAGCTCTAGAAAATTCATTAGAAAATGTTAATATTGCCGCTACAGATATTTCAGAACTTATTAAATTTGCTAAATATAACAATATTGATTTCACTATTGTAGGTCCAGAAGCCTCTTTAGTAATAGGTATCGTAGATATGTTTCATGATGCTGGACTAATAGTTTTTGGACCAACTAAAGCAGCTGCACAGTTAGAGGGATCTAAAAATTTTACTAAAAATTTTCTACATCGCCATAATATACCTACTGGTTGTTATCAGAACTTCAAAGAAGTATTACCTGCTATAAATTATGTTCACAAAAAAGGTGTACCAATTGTAATTAAAGCAGATGGATTAGCAGCAGGTAAGGGAGTGATAATTGCTACTACTTTAGTAGAAGCTGAAGATGCAATAAAGAAAATATTAATTAGTAAAATTTTTGGGGAATCTGGTAATAGTATTGTGATAGAAGAATTTATTAGTGGTGAAGAAATCAGCTTTATAGTTATGGTAGATGGTAAAAATGTTGTACCTATGGCTACTAGCCAAGATTATAAAAGAGTAGGTGATGGAGATAATGGTCTTAATACTGGCGGAATGGGTGCATATTCTCCAGTACCATTAGTCACTAATGAATTATATAATAAAATATTAGATCAAATTATTTTACCTACCATAAAAGGGATGGCTAGAGAAAATAATAGCTATACAGGTTTCCTTTATGCAGGTCTTATAATAACACCAGAAGGACAACCTAAAGTCATTGAGTTTAATTGCCGTTTAGGAGATCCAGAAACCCAGACTATAATATTGCGTATGCGCTCAGATTTATTAGCTCATTGCATAGCTGCCACTAAATGTAATTTAGATAAAGAAGTATTTCAATGGGACGAAAGATTTGCACTTAGTGTAGTATTAGCTTCAGTAGGGTATCCTAGCAATTACCGTATTGGTTATGAAATTAGTGGATTACCAACTATAGATAGTAACGAAGAAAAAGTGTTTCATTCTGGTACACTACTGGAAAAAGGTAAGCTATTAACAAATAGCGGTAGAGTATTATGTGTTACTACACTAGGAAATACTTTAGCCGAAGCACAAAAACGTACTTACAAAATAGTAGACTGTATAAAATGGCAAGATAGTTTTTGCAGGCGCGATATTGGTTATAGGGCAGGGCTAGTTGTTAAATCAAATTAAATATAAATATATTATGATGCTATGCGTAAAATAGCATTATATATACCCCTATTTTACGCATAAAAAATTTAGTTTACGGCTGCCTTTAATATTTTTCCAGAAATAAACGCAGGAACGTTAACAGCAGCTATTTTTATTTCTTTACCAGTCTGTGGATTACGGCCAATACGCTCGCTACGATGATGAATTTTAAATGTGCCGAAACCAACCAATTGTACGGCATAACCATCTTTAAGAGACTCAGTAATTGCTGCTAAAGTAGATTCTAGTGCTAATTTAGCCTGTGCTTTAGATAGATTAGCTTTCTCGGCAATTACATCAATTAGTTTAGTTTTATTCATATATTATCCTTATAGTTTTTTATAACTTATTAAACATCTAGTAAAATTATTTTATTTTAAGACAATGTATACTAGACATAGGATCATATGACGCCTTATTTAAAAGGTAAATAGGCTTAACATTATTATAAAATGGTACACTTTATATCAAATAAAGCTGAATTATATTTATCCCTATAGTTATTCTTACTAAGAAGATTTTCATAAATATACTATCGTACTATAGTATAGGTAGCTATATATATTATATAAATTACGGTAGTAATTTGAGTTAATTAAAAATTTTTACTAAAAAAATATTTAAAATAAATTGTATTTTATTACCGATTCCCAGCTCCAGCTAGTGAATTATTAATAATATAAATAATTTACTGACTATTAGTAAGTCATATAATTTAAAGAAAAAAATTATATATATATATTTTTTTATATTATTCTTTTACTTGTTAGTGTAAACATATATAAATATATTGTATTTAAATTAAATACTTATTTAAGTAAACATATTTAATGTTATCAGATAGTAGTAATTATCATAAATAGGAATGTTTTATTTACAGATCATCATCTACCAACTAACGTCGCGTTAGATTAACTAAAGCACAAGTTTTAATTTATCAATTAGGTAGGTATAGATAGTAGCAATAATTTTTATAATTATATACGTATATATTTTCATGGTAATAAAATTAATATAAATACTACTAAATGTAGTAGTAGTCTAGATCACTGCAACGAATAAAATGATTATATACTAGAAGTATATGATACTTATTGACATTATTGTTATCCATATATATTAATTAATTTACGTTATTGTCTTCCACATTGACGGGAACAATAGATAAAAATAAAAAAAATCATATAATTAGTAGTAACATAGTGTTAAATATTTAATATTATTATAATAATAATACGCGCGGTGCTAAAATAAAATACGTCAGCGCAGGAATTATAACGCCGTCAATTTAGTTTATTGCTGTAATAAGTTAAAATATTGGTAGAGAACGTATTCGTAACGATGATGTATTACGTAATGATCATTCTGTGAATAGTTATTGTTGCTTATTAATAAACAAGACAATCAAGCGTACAATTATTAATACATAGGAAATTATCTACGAATGCTATTTCATGAGTTCCAACAATATTAACTATCTATTTAATCAAATATGCATTTATTATTTGTACTTTTATTATCACAAAAATATTTAATTTTATTAGTATTTAAGTACAACCTCTGTTGCAAACATAGTATGCGTAATTAAAATTAATTTTACTAAACGGAATACTAGTAGTATATCAATAAACTTATCATCTTCTAACCTATCTTATTCATAATCTACGTGTTAATAAGCGTAATTTTTTTATGGCTTTTATAAATATAGATCTTGTAGCTAGTGCTGGTATCGATAAAATTGGCTTAGGAGTAAGTAATATTAATTGTGTTATCTTAAAGCGTACATATGTTTATCTGTTAGACTGTCATTGTCTACTTGATCTGTGTAATAATCAATATTGGCTTGCGTAGTAACTACTACTATATATCATTTACACTACTCCGTCCTTGCACTGGTGTCGTGATATTGTGTACTTGTATACTAGACGACTAGTAACCAAAAATAATATATATATAATTTTTAACAAACGATAATCTTTATTTGGAATAGGTAGCACATAGCACAAGGATTGATACGGGCTGGACTATAACCTATATGGAAATACGTACTATAACTAGATACTAGTTATAATTTAGCATCAAAGTACAAATTAATATAAAAATATTTTTATTGAGTTTTTATTTAATTGATTTATTCGCGAATTAAATAATAATCATGCATGCCAATTATTTCAAATGTATGACTACCCCCAAGTGCCCAGCACGTGATGTTTCATTATTTTTAATTTTTCATTGGTATTATTGCAGTACAGTAATATTACCAGGCGTCCGACCAAGCATCTTTTTTGCTTATTCATGCAGCAGCTACTCTAATAATTTAGGCTAGCAGTAAACAAACAATATGATAGTTACGCCTTTTAACTACTTAAGGGAAAGGTGCGTTAAGGACAATGCAGTTTAATTTTACATATATTACAGTACTGTTAAGTACAAAAATATATAGTAAAATAATTAAACAACGTTATATCAATTTACAATAAGTAAGGTAAGTACGTATCACCAAAGCATAAATAATAATTTTTTATCTCTATAATAGACATTTTTTTTTACTTATTTTGATATTAATCTTAGTTAAAACATTAATATTTTATCATTCTAATGATATAGTAAAAATGATAGTGTAAATTACACTATCATGTAATAATATTTACCCTAAGTAAGAAAAATATTGAAATTAGTTTTAATTTAATTTTATAAAATTATTAGAAATAATTTTTCTTCTTTTTTCATATTAACTATATAAAAGCTTAGTATCGTAAATTGAAGCTATATCAGAGTATAATGATTACTTATTAGTGCTAAATTTTACTTATAAACGGTTATAATCGTAATTGACTAGGTCACAGTTAAGTAACAAAAAAAAAGTATTATTATACCACACTTTATGAAATAATCATAGATATGATTTAGATTGCTGCAAGCATGATAGCACCACTAATAAGTAATTTTCAGTATAATTCTTAGCATTAGTAGCATAAGCTAATTAATAATAGACATTAAGCTCGTTGTAACAAGTATTTTATTATAATAACTGTAATACTAGCGTTGCTTTTCTTGATACTTGTTTAGCGGTAAAAATACCTTGTTTTTATATTAATATTTCTAATATTTATGCTAAGGAATCTTTTATACATGATTCCTATCTGTATGATATAGCTATTAGCTTTATCTGCGGTTTTGGTGTTTATGGTTATCAATTTGCCTTACATACGGCTGTAAAAATTCTGTCAAAATCTCACTCATGATTTTATGGAAATTAATTTATGGATATTCGTAAGATAAAAAAAATAATCAAACTAGTTGAAGAATCTAGCATTTCAGAGCTAAATATCACAGAAGGTGAAGAATCTGTTCGTATAAGTCGTACGATGCAAACTTATCTACCTAATTCACAACAGTCAGTAGTAGTAGGACCAAACCACTATATAGAAACAAAGCCCCAGCAGCCTATAAATACTAAAAATATTAATAGTCATTTAGTGCGTTCACCAATGGTTGGGACTTTTTATCGTACACCTAGCTGTGATACGAAACCATTCGTTGAATTAGGTCAAAAAGTTAATATTGGCGATACTTTATGCATTGTTGAAGCAATGAAAATTATGAATTTGATTCAATCAGATCAAGAAGGCGTAGTCACAGCTATTTTACTAGAAAACGGTCAGCCGGTTGAATTCGACGAGCCACTTATTGTCATTGAGTAATAAGGCGCTAAATTAAATGTTAGATAAAATTGTTATCGCAAATCGCGGTGAAATTGCGCTACGTATCCTTCGCGCATGTAAGGAGTTAAATATTAAAACTGTGGCTGTGCACTCAACAGCAGATAGAGATCTAAAACATGTACTTTTAGCAGATGAAACTATATGTATTGGTCCTCCTCAATCGATAAAAAGTTATCTGAATATTCCTGCAATAATTTCAGCTGCAGAAATAACTGGTTCTACGGCGATTCATCCAGGGTATGGATTTCTGTCAGAAAACGCTGATTTTGCAGAGCAAGTTGAGCGTTCCGGATTTATTTTTATTGGACCAAAATCTGAAACTATTCGTTTGATGGGAGATAAAGTATCAGCAATAAAAAAAATGAAAAAAACAGGTATGCCGTGTTTACCAGGATCAGATGGACCAGTTAGTGAAGATATGCAAGAAAACAAAGCCATAGCTCAACTTATCGGCTATCCTATAATCATAAAAGCTTCAGGAGGCGGGGGTGGACGCGGAATACGTATAGTGTGCAATGATACAGATCTAGAATCTGCTATAAGAATCACTCGTACTGAAGCAAAAGCAATGTTTAGTAATGATATAGTATATATGGAGAAATATCTAGATAATCCTAGACATATAGAAATTCAGGTTATAGCTGATAATGAAGGTAATGCTGTTTACTTAGCTGAGCGTGACTGCTCAATGCAATTTAGGCACAAGAAAGTATTAGAAGAAGCACCTGCACCAGGAATTACTGATGATTTACGTAGATATATTGGAGAACTTTGTGTTAAGGCTTGTCTTGATATAGGTTATCGTGGCGCTGGGACATTCGAATTTCTATACGAAGAAGGGGACTTTTTTTTTATTGAAATGAATACTCGTATTCAAGTGGAACATCCTGTCACTGAAATGATAACTGGTATAGATATTGTTAAAGAACAGTTATTAATAGCATCAGGTAATAAACTTTCAATTACTCAAAATAAAATTCATATCTATGGTCACGCAATTGAATGCCGTATTAATGCAGAAGATCCAAATACTTTTCTACCTAGTCCTGGACAAATAACAAGATTTCATGCTCCCAGCGGTTTTGGTGTGCGCTGGGAGTCACATATTTATACCAGCTACTCTGTACCGCCGTATTATGACTCTATGATTGGAAAACTAATATGTTTTGGTGATCAGCGCAATGTTGCTATTTCTAGAATGAAACATGCTCTTACAGAGCTTATTATCGATAGCATAAAAACTAATATAGAACTACAGTTGAAAATCATTAATGATGAAAATTTCAAACAAGGTTGTACTAATATTCACTATTTAGAAAAAATACTAAATAATAAATAGCTATTCATATCATCTTATGCATAAGATCTATTAAGAACAAATTTATTAAATAATGAGATAGATAGATCTGATTATGGAAAATATTAATACTAGGTATAGCTATACTATAATAAGACATTGTCTTTATAAAATTATGTAAGATTCTAATGGATACTAACTATTAATTCTAAAATACCATTTATAATAAATTGTATACCCATACATACTAGTAAAAAACCCATTAGTTGTGATATTGCATGAATGCAATTTTCGCCTAAACAACGCATAATAGTACTAGAACTACGTAGTACCCCCCAAACTATTAAGCTAATAGTAAAAAATACCAAAACTGGAGCAATCTTAGTTACCCAAGGCACAAAAGAAACACTATCTTTTACAGTAGATACCCAACTTATAATCATAGCGATAGTACCTGGTCCTGTTGTACTAGGCATGGCAAGCGGAACAAAAGCAATATTAACTTTATATATTTTATCTTGTTTCTGAGATCGAATGTTATTGAATAGATCAGGAAATAGCATGCTAAATCCAAGGAATGATACAATAATACCTCCTGCAATACGTAACCCTTGGAGCGAAATTCCAAAAGTATTCATAACTATAGTTCCAGCATAAAATACGACTATCATTATCATAAATACATAAACAGATGTTAGCAACGACTGTTGGTTACGTTCCTCAGTAGTCATGTTTTTACTTAGACTCAAAAATAGCGCTAGAGTAGTAATAGGATTGGCTAGAGGCAAAAGAGTCATAAGGCCTAGGCCTATAGCCTTTAATAGTTCTAACATAAATCATTAATCTCCTAGTAAACGAGTAAATATATAGTATAATTAATATTATTAAATATTAATTTATTTTAAATAATGTATGGTATGACTAAGCAAGATAATCAATTTTGTGTTTCACAAACATGTTTTATATTTTTAATATTTTTATTGATTGCTACTACCTACTGATAGGGATGTATAGATATCTAAACATCAATATTTAATAATAAATACGCAGCAAAATTGGCAATACATAATTATTGCACGTTTATTAAATATTTTTAAATAAATAATTAATAATATTATATTTAATAATATTTTTTAAAATTATATATATTATAATATATAAAAAATTATAATTAAATATATTTAATATATATATTTATATTATTAAACTAATAGTAATAGGAAAATGCTATGATGACAAATCATTTACTTAAAAATTTTTCTTTGCCTCCTTTTTCCAATATTAATACTGATGATATTGTGCCTGCGGTTAAAGCAGCATTAGATAATTGCCGCCAAACTGTTGAAAAGGTAGTATCTAATTTAGGTCCATTCAATTGGGATAATCTGTGTCAAATACTAGCAGATGCTGATGATGATTTTCACCGTATTTGGTCGCCAGTTAATCATCTTAATGCAGTCAATAATAATGCTGAACTACGTCTTGCCTATGAGCAATGCCTATTCATGTTATCAGAGTATACTACCTGGGTAGGGCAACATAAAGGTTTATATTATGCTTATAATCAACTGCGTAATAGTAATAATTATAATCAGCTTAGCATAGCACAGAAACAGTCTGTAGATAATACGTTACGTTATTTCAAACTGTCCGGTATTAACCTAACGAAAGAAAAACAACAGCGCTATGGAAAAATAGTAGCTAGGTTATCAGAGTTAGAATCAGTTTATAGTAATAATGTTCTAGACTCTACACACGGATGGAATAAGCTTATTATCGATGAAAAAGAAATATCAGGAATCCCAGAAAGTACGAAAACTGAGGCAAGAGCTAATGCAGAGGCTAATGCGCAGAAAGGGTGGTTACTTACTCTGAAGCTTCCTAGTTACCTAGCGGTGATGACTTATTGTGATAATCAACTGTTACGTGAAGAATTATACATAGCTTATAATACTCGTGCATCTGATAAAGGACCTAATGCTGGTAAATGGGATAACGGACCTATTATGAATGAAATACTAGATTTACGTTATGAACTAGCACAACTTTTAGGTTTCAACAACTACGCTGAACAATCTTTAGTTACTAAAATGGCACGGAACCCTAAACAAGTACTAGATTTTTTGCATGATATTGCTAAACGTACTAGATTGCAGGGAGAGAAAGAACTAGATCAGCTCAGATTATTTGCTAAAAAACATTTTTTTCATGATAAAATAGAACCATGGGATATCGCTTATTTTAGTGAAAAACAAAAACAAAATTTATTTTCTATCACAGATGAACAATTACGTCCTTATTTTCCAGAAAATAAGGTTATAAGCGGGATGTTTGAAGTAATAAAGCGTATTTATGGTATTACAGCTATCGAACGTAAGAATGTTAATACCTGGCATGATGAAGTGAGTTTTTTTGATTTGTTTGATGATCTAGGCGAATTACGTGGTAGTTTCTATTTAGACCTATATACCCGTGATAATAAACGCGGCGGGGCTTGGATGGACGAATGTGTATGTATGATGCGTAAAGCTAATGGTCATTTACAAAAGCCGGTTGCATATCTAATTTGTAATTTCAATCGTTCAAGTAGCAGCGAACAACCAACACTATTTACTCATAGTGAAGTTACTACATTGTTTCATGAGTTCGGCCATTGTCTCCATCATATGCTCACTGTTATAGATACTCCAGGAGTATCTGGTATTCATGGTATTCCCTGGGATGCTGTAGAACTACCTAGTCAGTTTATGGAAAATTTCTGTTGGCAACCTAATGCGCTAGAGTTGATTTCCAGCCACTATAAAACAGGTAAACCATTACCAATAGATTTTCTTAACCATCTACTAGATATCAAGCACTATCAAGCTGCATTATTTATTTTGCGCCAAATAGAATTCAGTCTTTTCGATTTCTGTCTGCATTACCAGTATAACAAAAATAATGGAGCTATAATATTTAAACTTCTAGCTGAAGTTCAAGAAAAAGTTTCAGTAATGCCTAGCCTAGATTGGATAAGATTTCCCAATACTTTTAGCCATATTTTTTCTGGAGGTTATGCAGCTGGTTATTATAGTTATTTGTGGGCAAATGTACTAGCTGCTGATGCATGGTCACGTTTTGAAGAAGAAGGTATTTTTAACCCCTATACTGGTAAATTATTCCTAGATAATATTCTGTCTCGCGGCGGATCGGAAGATCCGATGGTATTATTTACACGTTTCAGAGGACGTCAACCGCAGTTAGATGCCATGCTACGTAACTATGGGATCATAGAAAACAATCACTAAATTAGTAGTCATCATATTAATTACTTAAATACATTGCAGTGTCAGCCAGTATAACCCACCTGCTAAGATAATAGTTACTGGTAAGGTAAAAATCCAAGCCATGATAATATGTTTTACTGTTTGGCCCTGTACCCCTCCCCCGTCAACTAGCATTGTACCGGTAACTGCCGAAGAAAGTACGTGAGTAGTAGATACAGGCATACCGGTATAACTTGCGATTCCGATGAATACTGCTGTTGTCATCTGTGCCGAAAGTCCCTGTGCATAAGTCATTTCTTTTTTTCCTATTTTTTCTCCGATAGTAGTAGCTACTCTTCGCCAACCAAACATAGTACCAAGTGATAGCGCTAGTGCTACTATCACAATAATCCATAACGGTGCATACTCTATCGTAGATAGTAGATCTCGTTTTAGATTGTTTAAAAATATTTTATCAGTCTTTGTCGTGTCTGGTAATATTGCTACTTGATTAGCTATATCGGACAGGCAGATGAGTAAACTACGCATGTTTAAGCGCTGTTCTGGACTTAATTGATCGTAGCTATTTATATTACTTAATAACAGCGAAGCAAGATGTATCGGTATTAATGATTGCGAAAGCTCACAGTTAAAATTTTTTAATTTCCGCATCGGGATTTCACTATTACTAATAGAATAATTACTATGATTTACATTTATTTGTTTATAATACTGCTGTAAATGATTAACAGCATCGCGAGTACGACTAATATCATAACCACTGGCTTTCATGTTAACAACAAAACTAGCAGGAGCTATACCTATAAGTACTAACATAATTAGGCCAATGCCTTTTTGACCATCATTAGCACCATGTGAAAAACTTACTCCTGCCACAGATAATATTAGCGCAATACGAGTCCATAATGGTGGCTTGCGTTTTCCATCTTGTTGTTCTCTTTCTTTTGGAGTCATATGAAGACGCCGGCGCTTTTTAGTATTACTCCAATAGTAGCGCAGAATAAAAATCATAGCACTAGCTAACAATAACCCAACAATAGGTGAAATTACTAATGAGAGTAATATTTCAATTAGCTTCGGAAGATTTAGTGCTTGTACTACTGAGCTATCGATAATAAGCGCGTTTGTGAGGCCGATCCCTATTATGGCCCCAATAAGAGTATGGAAACTAGATGCAGGTAAACCCCAATACCAAGTACCTAAATTCCAAATAATAGCAGCTAGTAGCATAGAAAAAATCATAGCTAACCCTTGTGCAGAACTCACATTAAGTAGTAAATCAATCGGTAATAGATGAACAATGGTATAAGCAACACTAATACCACCCATTATCACCCCAAAAAAATTGAATAAACCAGACATAGGAACTGCTAATTGATAACTTAAGGCTCTAGTGTAAATAACAGTTGCTACTGCATTGGCGGTATCATGAAAACCATTAATCGCCTCATAAAGTAGAACAAAAAATAATGCAAAAGTTAACATTATACCGGTATGGAAATCCATGCCGTCGAACAAATGTAGCATAGGATAGGAGTGTCATTGTTTAGACATGCACGGGTCGCATTATCAGCGACAATTAGGCTAAGGGAAAAGAAAAATATGGCTTTTTTTTAAAAAAAGCCATTAATCAATTAATTTAACTACTATTTAAGTAGTATATAATAAGTTAATAAATAATATTTAATATTGTATAAAGATAAAATTAAACAATATTACAAAATTTATTTATTGCGTATTGTTAATTAAGATTTATTAATACTGGGGAAACATTATTAATGTTAATATCTGATGTCTTTAACTATAAATATACGAATAAAATTATTGATACTCGTGGTTTACGTTGTCCTGAACCTATAATGATATTACGTAATACTGTACGTAATATGTATGAAGGACATGTGTTACTCATGATTACCGATGATCCATCTACTATCCGCGATGTTCCATCTTTTTGTCGTTTTATGGAACATACTTTATTAGCACAAGTAACAAAAAAGCTACCATACTATTATCTTTTACGTAAAAATAATTAAAATTATTTTATATATAATAATATTTATTTATATAAATATTATAATATAAATAATTTTATTATACTAATAATCTTAAATTTTAAGTATTGATATTACGTTAAGGAGCATAGTGTTATATGACAAAAGAAAATAAAACCGGTTTATTTTCATCTTTTAGTAAAAATGACATTCATGAGAAAACTATATTTTCTACTAATGATATTAAAGATCTATCTCAAATAGATAGATTAAGATCTAAGAATAATCACATCCAAACTAGTGAAGGATTTTTTAAACGGCTGAAACGTAGTCTGGTAAATACTCGTAATAATTTAGGATATGGATTGATTGAATTATTTCGTGGAAAAACTATAGATCAGGAATTATATTCTAAAATAGAAACACAACTTTTAATTGCTGATGTTGGCGTAGAAACAACACAAAAAATTATAGATAATATTATTGTAAATGTAGATCGATGTAAGTTAAAAGACGCTGATGAACTATATAGCAAACTACGTGAAAAAATGATTGATATCCTATGTTGCGTTAATAAACCGCTGATAATAGATGGCCACAAACCATTTATAATATTAATGGTTGGCGTAAACGGGGTAGGAAAAACAACTACAATTGGTAAAATAGCGCGAAAATATCAGGCTGAAGCAAAAAAGGTTATGTTGGCAGCAGGTGATACTTTCAGAGCTGCAGCAATAGAACAGTTACAAGTCTGGGGTAATCGTAATAAAGTACCAGTGATAAAACAACATACTGGTGCAGATTCAGCCTCAGTTATCTTTGATGCTATTAAGGCGGCTCAATCACGCGGTATTGATATTTTGATCGCAGATACATCAGGACGTTTGCAAAATTCAATATCTTTGATGGAAGAACTCAATAAAATAGTCCGTGTGATAAAAAAATTAGATGTTAATGCACCCCATGAGATTATGCTAACTATCGATGCTAGCATAGGCCAAAATACTATAAACCAAATTGATTTATTCAATAAAATTATTAGACTAACTGGTATAACTATAACTAAATTAGACGGGACAGCAAAAGGAGGTGTAATTTTTTCTATTGCCGATATGTTTGGTATACCAATTCGCTACATAGGTATTGGTGAAGATATTGATGATTTGCGATCATTTAACGCGCAGACATTTGTTGATGCAATATTTCCAGATAGTAAAAAACTAAATAATTAATAATATGTTTTAAAAATATTATTACCAAAGTATAGTGAATTAACATTATTTATTAATTTTTTTAGCTGATTAACAAAATTGGTCTTGGGAAAATTTACTATATAATAGTATTTTGCTTGCAGTTATTAAACTAATTTACACTAGTTGGTCTTACTGTACGAATTATTAAAAACTATACAATACTTATTACTATAAGACATATTATTTTTATAATTTATTAAAATTATTAATGGATGATAATTGGTTTAATCGCCTATCATAACTTACTTCTATAAAATATCCAGTAAATTATTAGCTAGGATGATAGTTAATTATTACCAATATTACTACTATATTTGTAAATAATTTTTTATAATATATGGCACATGAACTGTTTTATGAGAGGTATTTTGAGAGGTATTTAATGATAAAAAATAGGCAAGTGTTAGCTGTAATTACTAAGGGTAATCTAGAAGACTATGTTAAGGCTACTAATTCTTATCCTCTGCTAACTGCAGAGGAAGAACTGGAGTTAGCTGAAAAATTGTATTATCAAAGTGATATAGCAGCAGCTAAGTTACTTATTTTGTCTCACCTCCGCTTTGTTGTTAATATTGCGCGTAACTATTCTGGTTATGGATTACCTCAAGCTGACTTAATTCAAGAAGGCAATATCGGTTTAATGAAAGCTGTTCGTAGGTTTAATCCTAAAGTTGGTGTTCGCCTTGTTTCTTTTGCTGTACACTGGATTAAAGCAGAAATTCACGAATATGTATTGCGTAACTGGCGTATTGTTAAGGTAGCTACTACTAAGGCACAACGTAGGTTATTCTTTAATCTACGAAAAATTAAACAGCGTTTGGGCTGGTTTAATCAAGATGAGGTAGAAATGGTTGCTAAAGAATTAGGAGTTACTAGTAAGGATGTTCGTGAAATGGAATCACGTATGGCAGCGCAGGATATAACATTTGATCCTATGTTATATGATGAAGGTCAAGATGGCCTATTGATGGCACCCATCCTATATATACAGGATAAATTTTCTAATTTTGCAGATAGTATAGAAGAAAAAAATTGGGATGATCATGCATCAGATAAACTTTCTATTGCTTTAGAAACTCTAGATGAACGTAGTAAGAACATAATACGTGCCCGTTGGTTAGATAATAATAAGAGTACATTACAAGATCTTGCAAATAAATATTGTGTATCAGCAGAGCGTGTACGTCAATTAGAAAAAAATGCAATGAAGAAAATACGTATTGCTATAGAATCACACAGTATGTAATACATAATACTATAAACATAAACAAATCAAAACTTCACAAATTATTATTCATATTGCAAATAATGACATACCGTAATTTACGTAAGTTTATTTCTATGCTAGAACAAAAAGGTAAATTAAAGCGTATTAGCTTACCAGTTGATCCTTATTTAGAAATGACCGAAATAGCTTACCGTACTATGCGCACAAATGGACCTGCATTGATTTTTGAAAAACCAAAAGGACATTCCATGCCTGTATTATGTAACTTATTCGGTACTCTGGAAAGAATAGTGTTAGGAATAGGAAAAGAGGACATCACTGATCTAAGAGAATTAGGTAAATTAATTGCTTTTATTAAAGAACCAGAGCCACCTAAAGGGTTCAGCGATATACTTAAAAAAATACCTAATTTATACAAGTTACTGCATATGCCTACTAAGTTACTTCGGTCAGCACCATGCCAGGAGATAGTATGGGAAGGTACTGATGTTAATATACATAGTATTCCAGTAATGCATTGCTGGCCTGGTGATGCTGCTCCACTTATTACTTTTGGTATTACTGTAACTAGAGGTCCGCATAAAGAAAGACAGAATCTAGGTATTTATCGCCAGCAAGTAATTAGTCATAATAAGGTGATTATGCGCTGGTTATCTCATCGCGGGGGAGCTATTGATTTTTTAGAATGGAAAAAAAAATACTCTAGTAATAATCATTTTCCGGTAGCTGTTGCATTAGGTGCAGATCCTGCTACTATTATTAGTGCAGTTACTCCAGTACCTGATACAATGTCAGAATATGCATTTGCCGGCCTAATACGTGGTTATAATACCGAAGTAGTTAAATGTATTTCCTGTGATTTAAAAGTACCTGCTAGCGCAGAAATAATTCTAGAGGGTTACATAAAAATGGGTGAAATAGCCACTGAAGGACCATATGGTGATCATACAGGTTACTATAACGAAAGTGATACTTTCCCTATTTTAACAATAACCCATATTACACAGCAACGTAATGCTATCTATCATTCTACTTATACCGGTCGTCCAATTGATGAACCAGCAGTAATCAGTGTCGCGTTAAATGAAATATTCATTCCTATTTTACAAAAACAGTTTCCAGAAATAGTTGACTTTTATCTACCACCAGAAGGTTGTTCTTACCGTTTGGCGGTAGTGACCATCAAAAAAAAATACGCAGGACATGCTAAGCGAATAATGATGGGTATATGGTCTTTCTTACCTCAATTTCTTTATACTAAATTTATTATTGTATGTGATGATGATATTGATGCGCGTAATTGGAAGGATATTATATGGGCAATAACTACTCGTATGGACCCAATGCGGGATACAGTATTTATAGCAAATACTCCAATAGATTATCTTGATTTTGCTTCCCCAGTATCTGGTTTAGGATCAAAGATGGGTATGGATGCAACTAATAAGTTACCAGGTGAAACGCAGCGTGAATGGGGCGTCCCCATTAAGAGAGACGATAAAGTACTATCGCACATTGATACAATATGGGAATCTATTGGTATAAAATAATATTTTATAGCTAATAATTAAATTAATTTAATTTTTAGCTAGTTATTTTAATAATTTTATTATGTAAAAATAAGAGGATAGTTATGACTATATTGTCCTGTAAGGTTCATTCTTTCAATGAAATGACAAAGAATATTTATCGTGTCCGTTTAATACCAGATTCAGATTTTAGTTTCCGCGCAGGTCAATATCTATTTTTGATAATGAATGAACTTAATAAAAAACTACCATTTTCTCTAGCATCACCTACTCAGGAAACTAGTTTTATTGAACTACATATTGGGGCTTATAAACAGCATTTATTTGCTATGACTGTAATAGATAATGTTATTAATAATAAGACCATAATAGTAGATATTCCGCAGGGAGAAGCTTGGTTACGAGATGATACTGAACGTCCTATAGTTTTAATAGCCTGTGGTACAGGATTCTCATACGCTCGTTCTATTATGCTCACTGTACTAGAGTACCAGCCGTATCGTGTTATATATATTTACTGGATTGGTAAAACTATATACCATTTATATAATTTAAATGAACTACAAGAATTGTCAAAAAAGTATTCTACATTAACTATAGTACCTATAGTAGAACAACCTGACAAAAAATGGCAAGGAAGAACTGGGTCAGTATTAAGTGCTGTGATAAATGACTATAATAACTTATCTGATTATGATATTTATATTGCTAGTAGTTTTGACATGGCAAATGATGCACGTAAACTTTTTTGCAAAGAACGTAATGCTAGTATAAATCGTATTTATAGCGATGCCTTTGCTTTTATTTAAATGATATTAATTAAGATATTTATTATAGCTATTACTAATATAATTTAGATAATTTTTTTTGTTCAGTTAAAGAACAAATTTACAAATGCCTATTTAAATAGTTATTTAATTTTTAGCAATTATTGCCAATAAAATTATTATTTCAGTTCCAACAACAGTGCGCTGCTTATTATGATTTACCATATACCATAGCCAACATAGTTGGCATCATTATAAAGTGTCAGTAAAAAAAAATATTAATTATGTCTCAAATTATCTATTACCTTTTTACTAAGTATAATATCATAGCATAACTGTTATTTTAATGTATTATAAATTTAATAGTTGCTGTATATACTACTACTTACCTATATTTAAATATGAAATAGACATAGTATTATTTAATAATTGTGATAGTAGTTATAATAATTTGGATATAAGTAAGCCAGCGAATCACATATAATAAAGCACCAGTAGTCACCACAATAATATGTTATGTTGACTATACTTACTACTGTATTATACAGGGCATCTCACTGAATTCAGCCATGCTGATATAAATTAAGTTGATACGATAGATCTGTATAAAATAAGTTAACTCCAAAGATAAAATCTAGCAAAAAAGCCTGCCGCATAACGCAATAATTATTAATTATGATAAAAATTTAATAAAATAAAAAATTAAAGTAAGATATGCATCTGTAAATATAAAAATTATTTTATATATAATTATAAATATTATAATTTTTTTTCCAACAAATATGGATCAGAATAGCCAAGTTGTTGCATTATTTTAGTTTCTAGTTGCTCCATATTATTAGCATCTACTTCTAAAGTATGATCATATCCTAGCAGATGCAATGCTCCATGAATCACCATATGTGCCCAATATGATTCTAGTCTTTTTTTTTGTTGTTTTGCTTCTCTTTCTACTAATTGACGACAGATAATAATATCACCTAATAATAACCGATCTATTTTGTTTGGATTAATTAGTGTCTTATTAATTAAAGGAAAAGACAGTACATTAGTTGGGTAATTTTTTCCTCGATAAGTATTATTTAAATTATAGCTTTCTACCTCATCTACCAGGCGAATTGTTACTTCAGTTGTATTTACAATCATCGGTAATAATCCTTGTAACCAACGCATGATAGTTTTCTTACTTGGTAAAGAAGTTTTCTTATTACAGGCTATTTGTAAATTTAAAATAATTAAACTCATAAATATTAATTTTTATACTTTAATGAAAATGACTTTCTAACAATTAACTACTTATATTAAATTTTTATGCTGATAGTATTTTGTTTTCTGCAGAAGAGATTAATACTCCACGCAATGAGTTAGAATAAACATCAATAATTTCTACATCAACGAATTTTCCTATCATATCCAACTTGCCTAAAAAGTTTACTACTCTATTATTTTCAGTACGACCTGATAGGTTCATGATGTTGTCTTTACTACGTGAAATTCCTTCTACCAAAATACGTTGTACGGTACCTTGCATAGAACGACTAAACTGCATCACCTGTTGGCTAATTTGTTTCTGTAAAATATACAGTCTATGTTTTTTCTCTTCATTACTAACTAAGTCAATCATTTTAGCAGCTGGTGTACCAGGACGAGCTGAGTATATGAAACTAAAACTAATATCGAAATTAATCTCTGAGATAAGATTCATGGTTTTATCAAAATCTTCTTGTGTTTCACCTGGAAAACCAACAATAAAATCAGAACTTATTTGTATAGAAGGTCGTGCATTATATAGTTTACGAATAATAGACTTATACTCTACTACTGTATAAGCGCGTTTCATGAGATTTAAAATACGGTCTGAACCACTTTGTACTGGAAGATGAACAAAGCTCACTAATTCTGGAGTATCTCGATAGACATCTATTAGATCATCAGTAAATTCAATTGGATGGCTTGTTGTGAAACGTATACGATCAATGCCACTAATTGCAGCAACTAACCGTATTAGTTCAGAAAAAGTGCATATTCCGCCTTGTTTTCTTCTAATACCTCGATATGCATTTACATTATGTCCTAGTAAATGGATTTCACGTACATTCTGCTCTGCTAGTTTTTTGATCTCTAATAAAATATCTTCGCATGGTCTGCTAACTTCATCACCACGAGTATAAGGGACTATGCAGAAGCTACAATATTTATTACAACCTTCCATAATTGAAACAAAGGCGGTAGGACCATTTGCACGTGGTTCAGGCAAATGATCAAATTTTTCTATTTCAGGAAAACTAATATCTATCACAGGACTACGATTAATACGTACTTTATTTATCATATCAGGTAGTCGATGTAATGTCTGTGGCCCAAAAATTATATCTACATAATTAGCACGATCTAGTATACGAGACCCTTCCTGTGAAGCTACACAACCACCTACTACAATAATTAAATTAGGATTATTATTTTTTAATATTCTCCAACGACCTAATTGGTGGAATACTTTTTCTTGTACTTTGTCTCGTATAGAACATGTATTAAGTAATAGAATATCAGCTTCTTCGGCGATATCAGTTAACTTATAACCATGAGTACTATCTAATAAATCTGCTATTTTAGATGAATCATAATGATTCATCTGACAGCCACAGGTTTTAATGTATAATTTTTTTATCATCATATTATTAATATTATTTTTTAATAAAAACTAGTAAAGCTATCTAGCTAGTTTGCTAGTATAATTATACCATAAATTTAAATAAAAAATTATATGAATAATACTCAAGAGTACTATGATGTTGTGATTGTTGGTGGCGGAATTGTAGGTGCTACATTAGCCATAACTCTAGCAAAATCTAATTTTTCTGTAATGTTAATAGATAAGCATTATTGTAATACAGTTTTCAATCAAACTAAACCAGATGTTATAGTATCTGCTCTGAACTGTACTTCAGTAGATTTATTACGTCGACTACAAGTATGGCACAAAATAGGAGATTATTTCTGTGTTCCATACCGCAAAATATATATATGGGAAGATCATTCATCAGAAGTAGTATTTAATGCAGCATCAATAAATTTACCAGAGATTGGTTTTATTATTGAGAATTGGCGTATAAAAAAAGCGTTATGGCAGATTTTATGCAGTTGCGATAAGCTTAAATTGTGTTGTCCAGCAGAAATTAAGACTATGCAATATCATAACAGTTACTGGAAATTAATACTTAATAACGGGAATAAAGTGACAAATCGTTTGTTGATAGGAGCAGATGGCGCGAATTCTAAGGTAAGGCAGAATATAGGGATTGCTGTTAGTGGTTGGGAATATCGACAATCTTGTATGATGCTAAGCGCAGAGATTGAAATAGATCAAAATAACTGCATATGGCAAATATTTACACCTACTGGACCCAGAGCTTGTTTGCCATTATATAATAAATGGGCCTCTCTAATATGGTATGATAGCTTATCGCGGATTAGACAGCTACAAAAATTAACTTTATCGTCGTTAACATATGAGGTAATGGCATCATTTCCTGGACGTATAGGTATAATAAAATTACATGATATAGCTTCATTTACATTCACACGTCGTCATGCTAGCGACTACGTAAGACCTGGATTAGCACTTATTGGCGACGCAGCACACACAATTCATCCTTTAGGTGGACAAGGAGTAAATCTTGGCTTAAGTGATGCCAAAGTATTAGCAGAGGTTTTAATAAACGCTAGAGAAAAAAATAAGTCATGGTATGAACTTAATGTATTAAGTAGTTATGAATTACAACGTCGTTGTCATAATTTATTGATACAAACTGGTATGGATTTATTTTACAAAACATTCAGTAATAATATTTTACCATTAAAAATAGCGCGTAATATTGGTCTAATGTTAGCGCAACGCGCAGATTTTATAAAAAAAATATTTTAAAATATGTACTAGGTATATAAAAAATAAATAATTTATTAATTTATTTATCCTTACTTTATTTATTTAATAAATTAATAGTAATAAACAATTTAAATAAAATTTAATTTTTAAAATTTTTATGATTTAGTCTTGCTATATAACCGTGAAAAATTATTACCATTTAAGCCCAATCTGTGGGCTTAATAAATCATTAATTACAGCAATATTATCTTGTTGATTAAAAAAATTTCTTACATTTGTAGCAACAATTATTCCTATATCCTTAACATTAATTAGTGATGTAATATCAGCTACCATCAAAGAACTAATATTTATATAATAATCTGCTAGATATGCAGCTTTTGTTTCTCCAACTTCACGAATACCCAGTGCATAAATAAAACGAGCGAAAGTCGTCCTTTTCGCACTCTCTAGTGCATCTAGCAATTTTTGTGCTGATTTATGCCCTATACGATCTAAACTAGTTAATTTATCTTGATTTAATCTAAATAAATCAGCAGTAGTTTGTACTAGTTGACGATCAACTAGTTGATCAATGATTTTATTTCCTATACCGTTAACATTAAGAGCCTTGCGAGAAATAAAGTGTTTAAGTTTCTCTTTACGTTGCGCATCGCATACTAAACCTGCAATACAACTAATAGTATTTTTTTCTTTCTCTAATTTTGATCCGCATACTGGACATAGCTTGGGAAATATTATTGGACTAGTTTTTTTTGTATATCTTTGTGCCATTACTATATTAACAATCTGTGGTATAACATGACCAGCGCGACGAATCACTACCGTATCACCTATCATTAATCCAAGGCGCTTAATTTCATTTAAATTATGCAAACTAGCGTTACTAACGCTAGTACCTGAAAACAAAACTGGTTCTAAACGTGCTACTGGCGTAATTGTACCATTTCGGCTAACTGTAAATTCTACATTTTTTACTATGGTTAGTTTTTCTTTAGCAGGTAATTTATAAGCAATAGCCCATCTTGGTGCGCGAGTTATAAAACCAAGCTGCTGCTGCTGTAATAAAGAATCAACCTTAATGACAATCCCGTCGATGTTAAAATCAAGTAAATGCCTAGTGTTATGTATATGGCGATAAAATTTTATAATTTCATTGTAACCTGTACATAGGCAAATAATGTTACTAACAGGTAAGCCCCATTTTTTAAATTGTTGTAGTAGTTCCCAATGACTTGTAGGTAATGTTTCTTTATCTATTAGTCCTACTCCATAACAAAAACAATTTAGTGATCTATTTGCAGTAATAGTAGGATCTATTTGCCGCAAAGATCCTGCTGCTGCATTGCGCGGATTAGCAAAAACTTTACCTTTTTCTTTTTTTGCAGTTTCATTAATCCGCAGAAAATTAGCTTTTGACATAACAATTTCGCCGCGAATTTCAATTAAATTTGGTATATTACCATCATCTTTCAACCGTAACGGAATTGTTGGTATGGTACGTACATTTTTTGTGACATTCTCACCTATAGTTCCGTCACCACGAGTAGCTGCTAGTATTAGCTCACCATTTTTATAAAGTAAACTTACCGCTAATCCGTCGAGTTTCAGTTCACAGCAATAGTTAATAGAATCATAATACTTTAGTTTCTCACGTACTCTTGTATCAAAAGCTAATAAACTATCATCTTCGAATATATGATCTAATGATAGCATAGGAACTTTGTGGCGTACCTTACTAAAGCTATTTTGTACTTTTCCTCCTACGCTTTGTGTAGGAGAGTCAGCTGTAATTAGCTCAGGATATTGTGTTTCTAGTTCTCTTAGTTGCATCATGACAACGTCATATTCTACATCAGATACTTTTGGAAAATTTTCTACGTAATAGAATAAATCCCAATCACGCAGCTGTTCACGTAATTTTTTAATTTTTTGTTCTATATTTTCCATATATTTTTTTTCGATAAATACACCACACCAGCTAATATTAGCTGCTAATGCTGAATTAAATTGCTATTTAATGACTGATAGTAATCATCAATATAAACAAAAGCAGCACCCTTAATTATTGCTGTACTTACATATAAGTAATATTTACAATAAATATTTATATAGCTATATAAATAGCGCAAAAAAAATAATTTTTTTAATACTTATTTTTAATATATCGATATACTATAATTTTACTTTTATCACAGTTATAACATTGTATACTTTTTATTCAATTATTACTCTAATATGTATTAGAATAATAGTAATTACTATTGGTCAATTTTAAAAAAAATTATATTACCATAAAATTAATAGGTAATACTTTGCTGCTACGTGTAAAAATTATGGGTAATAGCCGTATTTTAGCAAACAACATTATGCAGCAAAATAAATTTAAAACGCATTTGTGCTACTAAATACAGACATTTATTGCTATTGCTTATGCTTATTTAGTATCGCATCGTATGAGTTAGTAGTATTATGCAGTATCATTATGCATAATACCATACATAAATCATGATAATAGACTAACTACGCTACGTAATAAACGTATTCAATTAAGTAAGTACGTATATATTTGTATTGCTGGTTTTTGCATAGGTGGTACTATTACTTTAGTTATCCTAACGATAAAACATTTATGTATTAATGCATAATTTATGTCACATCAACTTCAAATATAAATATAATAAATAGGGAAAAAATAACTAAGAAACAAGCAATAAGTACCGAACGACGTTGAATCGAAGAATAAGGTATCTTAGCTTAGATATTTTCGGTTAACGCAGCTATCTATCTATTAATGTACTTAAATTACCAAAAAAAATACTATTGTGAGTGAGATTAACTGTTTTCTGTGAAAGTTACCTAAGTACCGCTATATTTTAAGATAGATTCACTTCATTAATAGCGCCAATAATGGTGCTTTTTGTTTTCAGAAATTTTCTTATTACTACTATACTAGTAATAGTCATTACTATCAGACTGGTTTTGATCTAGCATAAAATTAACTATAACTATACATGTTACTATATCCTCTAATAAATTTGGAAAATAAAATAAATGTACCAACAAAAAGTGATGATTACCGCTCCAAACGGGTTACATACTAGGCCCGCTACCAATTTTGTAAAAGAAGCTAAATGCTTTAATTCTGAAATTACTGTAACTTCTAATAATAAAAGCGTTAATGCAAAAAGCCTGTTTAAATTACAAACGCTAGGTCTAACACAAGGCACTATAATTACTATTAGCGCAACAGGCGAAGATGAACAAAAAGCAGTTGAACATTTAGTAAAACTAATGGCTGAGCTTGTCTAATACAGACAAAAAACGTCATTTTTAGTTAAAGTGTATTACTAACTAAGGTATTGTTATGATTTCAGGCATATTAGCATCACCGGGTATTGCTTTTGGAAAAGCGCTACTACTAAAGGAAGATGATATTATCATCAATCATAAAAAAAATTAATAAAGATCAAATTGAACAAGAAGTAAAATGTTTTTTTGATGGACGCACTAAAACATCAGCACAGTTAGAAGCTATTAAAGATAAAGCAGGTATTACCTTTGGTAAAGAAAAGGAAGCTATTTTTGAAGGTTATCTTTCACTCTTAGAAGACGAAGAATTAGAAAAAGAAATAATAGCATTAATTAAGGAAGATTTATTCAGCGCCGCAGCAGCTGTTTACTCGGTAATTAATACCCACGCTCAAACTGTAGAGAAATTAGAAGATGAATATCTTAAAGAACGTGTAACCGACGTACGTGATGTTGGGAAACGTTTACTACGTAATATACTAAGTATGCCAATTATTGATTTGAGTGAAATTAACGAAAAAGTCATACTAGTCGCTATAGATATTACGCCATCGGAGACTGCACAACTTAATTTAGATAAAGTACTTGGTTTTATCACAGATATAGGTAGTAAGACATCACATACCTCTATTATGGCTCGTTCACTAGAACTACCTGCCATAGTAGGTACTCGTAATGTTACAAAAATAGTAAAAAATAGTGATTACTTAATTCTTGATGCAATTAATAATTATCTGTATATAAATCCAGATTTAGTAACTTTAAAAAAACTAAAAATACTACAAAGTAAGTATTTTTTTGAGAAAAATGAGCTCGCTAAGTTAAAAAATCTTCCAGCAATTACTCTAGATGGGCACAAAGTAGCATTATGCGCTAACATTGGTACAGTCAGGGAAGTAGCAGGTGCTGAGCGTAATGGTGCAGAAGGTATCGGTCTTTATCGTACAGAATTTTTATTTATGAATCGAGATTTGTTACCAAGTGAAGAAGAACAATTTCAGGTATATAAAAATGTAGTTAAATCTATGCCGACTTTATCAGTTATCGCGCGTACATTAGATATAGGTGGTGATAAAGACCTACCTTATATGCATTTACCAAAAGAAGCTAACCCATTTCTAGGGTGGCGTGCTATCCGTATTAGTCTTGATCGTAAGGAGATTTTGCGTACTCAGCTGCGTGCTATTCTTAGAGCATCTGCATTTGGCAAACTATGTATTATGTATCCTATGATTATTTCAGTTGAAGAAGTACGTACACTTAAACTAGAGTTAAATCTAATAAAGAAAAAATTATATGAAGAAAATTATGCTTTTGACGAAAATATCAAAGTTGGCGTTATGGTCGAAACACCTGCAGCAGCTGTAATAGCTAGTCATCTAGCTAAGGAAGTAGATTTTTTTAGTATTGGAACAAACGACTTAACTCAGTATACTCTTGCTGTAGATCGCGGTAACGATTTAATTTCTCATCTTTATAATCCTATGTCTCCGGCTGTATTAAAGTTAATTAAGCAAGTTATCGATGCATCTCATGATGCAGGAAAATTAACAGGAATGTGTGGAGAACTAGCAGGAGATGAACGTGCTACATTGCTATTATTAGGTATGGGACTAGATGAATTTAGTATGAGTCCGATTTCTATTCCTAAAATCAAAAAAATTATTAGAAACACAAGCTTTATTAAAGCAAAATTATTAGCAGAATTAGCATTAGCTCAACCTACTGCAGAAGATGTTCTTAATTTAGTAAACCAGTTTATTAAATCCAACACTGAAATAAATAATAATACTTAATTATATTTTTAAATAAACATCTTAATCATAAGTGTTAATTCATTATAATTTTTATTATCGCAGTAAATATCCTCTTACCTAATAAGAGGATATTTATTGTATAGTTTTTAAATTAGCACATAAGTTGTTAATTCAGTGTTATTGACGTAGTCAATAGTCAGAGGCTATCATAATAATATCACGCCTGCAGGCATTCGAATTAACAATATAACTTATTTTTTTTGATAAAACTAATATATATTTTTTTGCCTTGTGCGGTAAATGTATAACTTTAGAATTACTAATCATACTATCAAAAACTAGTAATGATAGTTTATCTACGCTGCTGAAAAATTTTTTAAAACATCCCAACTAGTTTAGTTGTAAAACCTGATAATAATATAAAAGTAGGATATGTATTAAAAAATATAAAAAGTGGAGTACTAACAGCTAAAATTACATATGTACTGGATTTATCAATAACTGATAATCCAGTACACATTTTTATGAAACAATTACAACAACTAACTAAAACATTTAGTGGTAACTTAATGTCATGCCTTTTTTCCACCTATTACAATGCACATTCTTAATATTAATATTGATAATGCTAGTCATTATTTTTATACCAGCATTAATTATGTATAACATAACATTATGTAAATTTTATTTTTAGTACATAATTCACTGAAATAAGTAATAAAATAGATACTATTATTATGCATTATGCAGCAAATATTGCTTACATTACCATATTTACTGGTGTCTGTTAGGACAACCTTTTATTACGAACAAAAGTGGTGCACTGGAGTAACTTGATATTTAATAATTTTAACTAGTACGTTAGTGCTTATTATTTACAACTATTAAGTCGTATGTACCAACTGATTAAAAGTATTTTTATACTATTAAAAATTAATTATATATCAATTATCAATAAAATTATATTTTAATGTAAGTTCACACCGATACGGTTAGCGACTTCCTCATATGCTTCAATTAAACCACCTAAGTTTTTACGTAAAATATCTTTATCCATGTTCTTTAATGTTGTCTTATCCCATAATCTGCTTACGTCTGGAGAAAACTCATCACCAATAATAATTGCATTATTATATAACCCAAACTCTAGCTTAAAATCTACTAAAATTATTCCAGCATTATCAAATAATTTACTTAAAATATTATTAACTTGGTAAGTTAGTTTTTTCATTGTTACTAAATTTAATTTACTAACCCAACCGAATGTAGTGCAATATGAATCATTAATCATTGGATCATGCATAGAGTCATTTTTAAAAAATAAATCTAATAATGGAGGATCTAAAATTGTTCCATTATCTATACCTAAACGCTTAACTATAGAACCAGCAGCTCTATTACGTAAAACCAACTCTACAGGAATCATATCTAACTTTTTGACTAAAGTTTCATTATGAGACAGCAATTTTTCTATCTGGGTAGGAATACCTAATTGTGATAATTTATTCATAATAAAGTAATTAAACTGATTATTAATCATTCCTTTACGAGCAATTTTTTTTATGTACATGCCATCAAGTATTGATATGTCATCACGAAATTTTAGTATTACAAAATTCTTATCATCGGTAGTATAGATTGTTTTTGCTTTACCGCGATAACACTCAGCTAACTTGTTCATTTTATGAATGTATCCTATCCTAACATTAATACATGTTAATCATTATGTTCTGTATAACTAGCATAATTAGTTATTATTTTATTTAGTTATATGTATACTAATTAACTAACTTGTTTTTATAAACTTAATTTTTAGAATATAGTATTAAAATCTTCTTCTATAGAAGAAGCAGGATGCATATGTAGATGAGGTGGTAATATGTCTACTTCACTAGTATTTTCTGTATTGTTTTCTTTATTTTTTTCTATATTTTTTTCTTTATTGTTTTCTATATTGTTAGAAACTTTATTTTTATTCAAAGTAATATCGTATTCAATTTTACGTTTTGGTAAAATTATATCAGAATTATTCTTAGGCACAGGTACTAATTGAAAAAATGATTTTTTGGAATTGATTTTTTGTTGACGTTTGTAATAATCAGAGTCAGCACAACATGCAGATAGAAAAATCATCACCAGACTAAATATTCCAATAAATTTTATTATAGTAAAGTTTTTTAACTTATCATAAATCATATAATTATTATCTCCTTTTAGAACAATACTACTTTACTTAGAGAACTATTATTTGTTTACAAATTAATTATTATATAGAGTGTTTATACTCTATTAATTAAAATTAATCATCATTTTTAATTAAAAATTAATACATAAAACTATATAAAACTAATTTTATTAACTAGATGAATAAAGATAGTCTGGAAGTACTAGTAAATTATTGCTAGTACAGATAAAATTATTAAAAGTAACTTTTTATTTTTTAATATTGTTTTTTGGAAACATCGAGCTTGCTATGGTTAACACAAGATTATTAAACTATAAAGACGCAGGTGTAGATATAGATGCAGGTAATAAATTAGTAGATAATATAAAAAAAATAGTAAAAAAAACCGAACGTAAGGAAGTAATAAGTAGTTTAGGTGGATTTGGTTCTTTATGCGCTCTGCCAAGAAAATATCAAGAACCAATTATAGTTTCTAGTATTGATGGCGTTGGTACTAAACTACGTTTTTCCATTGATTTTAATAAATACAATACTATTGGAATAGATTTAGTGGCAATGTGCGTTAATGATGTAGTAGTTCAGGGCGCTGAACCTTTGTTTTTTCTAGATTATTATGCTACTGGAAAACTTCATATAGAAAATGCAATATCTGTTGTCAATAGTATCGCTGAAGGTTGTCGGCAATCTAATTGTGCTCTAGTAGGTGGAGAAACTGCCGAAATGCCTGGTCTATATTATGGCGAAGATTATGATATAGCTGGTGTTTGTGTTGGAATAGTAGAAAAAAATAACATAATAGACGGCAGTTCGGTAAAAGTTGGTGATATAATGCTTGCACTATCATCTAGTGGACTACACGCTAACGGCTATTCGCTAGTACGTAAAATTTTATCATTAAATAAGATTAATGTTGACTCTACTCAGGTAGAAGGAAAATTACTAATAGATCAGTTACTAATTCCTACGCGTATTTATGTTAATACCTTGTTATCTTTAATCCAGGAAATTCAGGTCAATGCTATAATACATATTACTGGTGGGGGCTTTTTGGAAAATATACCACGTGTTCTACCAATTAACACACTTGCAATAATTAATGAAAGTAGCTGGCAATGGCCAGCTGTATTTCATTGGATACAACAAGCTGGTAATATTAGTAGTTATGAAATGTATCGTACGTTTAATTGTGGAGTTGGTATTATAATCATCGTTCCTTACAAAAACGAAAAAAAAGCGCTTAGCGTTTTATCTACTCTAGGCGAAAACGCATGGGTAATTGGTAATATTCAGCAAGATGCTGACGCATCAGGTCAAAGAAAAGTATTGATCATATAATCATGAAACGAATTGTTGTGCTAATTTCTGGTCAAGGAAGTAATCTTAAAGCATTGATAGAAGCATGTCATCAGAAAAAGCTATCTGCAGAAATTTCTGCAGTAGTTAGTAATAACACTAGTGCATATGGTCTTAAATATGCAATTAATATGAATATTAATATCCATACTATAAATAAAACACAATTTACTGGAAGTGAAGAATTTGATCGCGCGCTAATAGCTGTAATTGATTACTATAAACCTGATGTAGTAGTACTAGCTGGCTATATGCTAATTTTATCAAATGAATTTGTTACACACTACTTCGGTAGATTGTTAAATATTCACCCATCGTTGTTACCACTGTATCCAGGGTTACATACTCACCGTAATGCGCTACAAAATGGTGACTTAATACATGGAACTTCAGTACATTTCGTAACAGATCAATTAGATAGTGGTCCACTTATATTACAGGCAAAAGTACCTATTTTTTCTAATGATAATGAAATAACTTTAGCACACAGAGTAAAAAATAAGGAACACATAATTTATCCTATCGTGATAGGATGGGTGTTATCAGGTAGGGTAATACTAAGTGATAATGCAGTATGGTTAGATGGTATTAAACTACCACCTGAAGGTTATTGTATAGATATATAATCATCCAATATTCTATTTAAATAGATATTTGCTACATAATAAATAAAAAAATGCTTTTTAGTATTTATAAAAATTATAATTTTTTCTTATATTACGTACTGATAATACACTATTATAACTACCAAATTAACAACAAGTTGTTATCTGATACCTAGTATCATGGATCTGTATCAGATAACATATAATTTTATTAAAAAACATTATTTTTGTTGATACAGATATAATAAGATATATAATTATTTTGAAAACCTGTTTTTTTATACATACTTACTACCTAGTTCTACTAAATATAATTAAATTATCATTTAATGATAGTACGTGCTTTACTAAGTACGTTATCAATAGTAAATCCAAAAAATTTCAATAGTTTTTCTGCTGGTGCTGACTTACCAAAAGTAGTCATCCCTATAATAACTCCATCTAACCCTACGTACTTATACCAATAATCAGTAATTCCAGCTTCAATTGCAAGACGTGCAGTCACTGCTTTTGGTAATACTAATTCACGATATTCTTCATCTTGCCTATCAAACATATCTGTTGATGGCATTGATACAACACGAACTTGCCTACCTTCGTTACTTAATTGCTGGTAAGCAACTACAGCTAGCTGAACTTCAGAACCAGTAGCTATTATAATAAGTTCTGGCTTACCGACTAAGCAATCTTTTAAAATATAACCTCCACGAGCAATATTAGCTAGCTGCTGCTTATTACGTGTTTGTTGTGTTAAATTTTGGCGTGATAAAATTAAAGCTGTTGGACCATTATTACGTTCTATTGCTTTCTTCCAGGCAACTGCTGTTTCAACTTGATCGCAAGGACGCCAGTTAATAATATTAGGAGTCATACGTAAGCTAGCTAGCTGTTCCACTGGCTGATGAGTTGGCCCATCTTCACCTAATCCAATAGAGTCATGAGTATAAACCATAATATGTCGTGTTTTCATCATTGCTGCCATTCGTACAGCGTTACGTGCATATTCTACAAATACTAGAAAAGTAGCAGTATAAGGTAGAAAACTACCATGATGAGCAATCCCATTACCAATAGCAGTCATACCAAACTCACGTACACCGTAATGAATATAATTACCAGCTGCATCTTCAGCAATAGAAGTTGACTTTGACCAACATGTTAGGTTACTTGGGCTTAAATCAGCTGAACCACCAATTAGTTCTGGTAACATAGGGCAAAATGCTTCTAATATATTTTGCGATGCTTTACGGCTAGCTATGTTATTTGGTTGTGCCTGCAATGTTTCTATAATTTTTTGGCTGGATAAATGCCAATCTTCAGGCAAACGACAGGTTATTCTTCTAATGAACTCTTTAGCTAATTTGGGATAAGCTTTTTGGTATAAAGAAAAGGTTTCGTTCCAAGCTTTTTCTTTTTTCTCTCCTACTTCTTTAGCATCCCAACCTTGATATATTAAGTTAGGAATAAAAAAAGGTTGATAATGCCAGCTCAGAGCTTTTCTGGTTGCCTCAATTTCTTTATCTCCTAGCGGAGCCCCGTGTGAATTATGGTTACCAGCTTTGTTTGGAGAACCAAAAGCTATAATAGTTTTGCATAAAAGTAACGATGGCTTATTTATTACAGCTCTAGCTTGTTCTATCCCTAATTTTATTGCATCACTATCATGTCCATCTATATTACGTACTACATGCCAACCGTATGCTTCAAACCGAGCGGCTGTATCATCTATTAACCAACCTGTTACATTACCATCAATAGAAATGCTATTATCATCATAAAATGCAATGAGTTTACCTAATTTTAGAACACCAGCTAATGAGCATACTTCGTGAGAAATTCCTTCCATTATACAGCCATCGCCTAAGAATACATAAGTATAATGATCAACTATTTTATGTTGTGGACGGTTAAATTGTGCAGCTAAAGTACGTTCACCAATTGCTAAACCTACTGCGTTAGCAAGCCCTTGACCTAATGGTCCAGTTGTAATTTCTACGCCATACGTAGCACCATATTCTGGATGTCCAGGTGTTTTGGATTGTAGCTGACGAAAATTTTTTAGCTCTTCTATTGATAAATTATAGCCAGTAAGATGTAATATACTATATAATAACATAGAACAATGTCCATTAGACAGCACAAAGCGATCACGATTACACCAGGTTGGGTTAACAGGATTATGATTCATATAGTCTCGCCACAATACTTCAGCAATATCAGCCATACCCATAGGGGCACCTGGATGGCCTGAATTAGCTTTCTGTACTGCATCTATACTTAAAAAACGAATTGCGTTGGCGAAAGTCTGTCTTGATTTCATTTAATGACTCCACAATTACAATTGTTCTGCTAAAACTTTTTCAAGTTTGTTCTGATCTAGTGAAAATTGGCGAATACCATCTGCTAATTGATCAACAGCCATAGCATCCTGATTATGTTCCCAACGAAATGCTGCTTCAGACATTGGTTTTGGCTTATTAAAAATTTTAGTATATGGAGATAGTTTAATTTCTAAATTATTATAGCTATTACGTAATTTTTCTAACATTACTGGGGAAATAGTTAAACTATCACATCCGGCTAAAGCTAAAATTTGATCAATTTTTCGAAAGCTGGCTCCCATAATAATAGTTTTATAGTTGTATTTTTTATAATAATTATAAATATTAATTACTGATTTAACGCCTGGATCATGTTGAACTGAATAAGGTTCGACTAGCAGTTGACGCTTGTTATACCAATCGTAAATACGACCAACAAAAGGTGATATTAGATAAACACTAGCTTCGGCACAAGCTTTAGCTTGTGCAAAAGAAAAAATTAAAGTCATATTACAATTTATACCTTCTTTTTCCAACTGTTCTGCAGCTTTTATTCCTTCCCAAGTGGCTGCTAACTTTATCAAAACACGAGATTTGTCAATACCTTGTTCTTGATACAAATTAACTATTTTATGGGCTTTAGCTATGCACATCATACTATCGAATGATAGACGCGCATCTACTTCAGTAGAAATACGTCCTGGCACAATTTTAAGAATTTCTAATCCTATAGAAACAGCTAGTTTATCACTTGCATTTATGATCTGATTATCGTGACTTATACCTTGCTTACGTGCAGAATTCAGTATTTTTTTAATAATGTCTTTGTAATAGAGTAAACTAGCTGATTTTAAAATAATAGAAGGATTAGTAGTTGCATCCTGCGGTGCATAATTACGAATTGACTCAATATCTCCACTATCAGCCACTACTTTAGTAAACTTTTTCAGATATTCTAACTGATTCATGTTTTACTCCATGAATATAATTGTATGTGTTCATAACACATAAAAAATTATTTTTATATAAAACTATATATTAAATTGTTTTATTAATATTTATTATAAATATATAAAATATATATAACTAATATATAGTTTATAACTAAACTAGTTAACTTAACTAATAATAGTTAACATCATCAATAAATAAAAAATTTAAAAATAATATAATTGTTGGCTATTATCACTGGTATGTAACTTACAGTAGCGTAGCCTATAAAGTTAATATATATACTATAAGCTTTTTTAGCTTAGATATTGAATTATTTGTTTCTATTTTAATGGCTGTTATTTTAACTACTAGCTAGATTTTACAATACTTATATCATTTTTTAGATATCTATCATTATTAATTAATTAGCCTTATCTAAAGCTATAACTTGGATGGCATAATTGGTTTGGGTGGTAGGTAATAGGTTATATAAAACAATAAATAATTTTTATTAAAAATAATACATTAGAAGCTGCTAGTGCTTATATTATTTATGGATTAGTATCATTACTAATATAAATATATTAACATCACTTTTGAATAGGCGATTAGCATCAAAATTTATGATATTTATTAAGTATTAATAGCTTTTATGAACTTTTCAGTTAATCTGATTGTTTGTATTTTAATTTAATATTTATGAATATTACATATTGTATATTTTTTAGTATTCTGTTTTAGGCATTACTATAATATGGATATAAGAGTAGCTGTTTGATTATGAACATTAATTTACATTTTAGGTTACACATAGATTTCACAGATAAAAGCGTAATTCATAAATAACTTGATCAAGTATGATACTTTTTTTAAATAACTATAATTTATCTAACTATAATTTATAAAAGCTAATATGATTAATTTATGCAACAGTAAGATGTTTTGTCTTATATAAATGACCTGCCCTGCGATAATGCGATACGTAGGAACTGCGTATTACATTATTAATATTGCTTTCATAAAGTATATTATACCTATAGTGATAACTAATTTTTAGTAGATTATATCTTGTACAACAAAGCAAGTAAATTTAGTAAAAATATAAAGATAAAAAGGTCACATTAAACATGAATGTTAAGTTACCTATTATTGATAATAAAGAAGTTGCCTGGATAAATGAGGCAGACTGTATTGGTTGTACTAAATGCATAAAAGTTTGTCCTGTTAAAGCTATTATTGGTACGCACCGTACAGTGCATACAGTAGTCAGTGATCTTTGTACTGGCTGTACTATGTGTATACATCCTTGTCCTACTGACTGTGTAGTAATGCGTAAAAGACTGGACTAAATTACTTAAAAAATTTAAGTACCATACCAATAAATAATAAATACTATTATTGCCAATTAAGTAAACAGTAAGTTTTTTTACCACGTTGTAAAAATGTATATTTTTTGTATATACGATCAGCTTCACTGAATATATAATCTGAATCAGTCTGTTTATTGCCATTAATAGCTATAGCATTAGCTAAAATCATTTTCCGTGCCTGACCTCTTGATGGCGCTAGTGAGGCTATTACAAGTGCTTGCTGCAAATCAACATTATTTGTAATATTTACCATAGGGATCCCGTCTTGTGTAAGTTGAGTAAAATCATCTTCGGTTAGATCTAAGAAAGAACCGGTAAATAGGCTATCGGTAATACGCTGTGCTGCTGCTAATCCTTGCTCGCCATGGACCATACTAGTAACTTCTTTTGCTAGAATAGACTGAGCTATTTTTGATTTTTTTCTCATTTTCTCTTCTTGTTCTAATGTATTTATTTCAGCTAGTGAAATAAAAGTAAAACACTTGAGAAAATGATATACTTCTGTATCAGAAGTATTGAAAAAAAATTGGTATAATTGGTATGGACTAGTCTTATTGGGATCTAACCACAAAGTACTTTCTTCAGTCTTACCTAATTTAGTCCCGTCTGACTTAGTTATCAGTGGTACGGTTAAACCATAAACCGTTTTATGATATGTTTTTCTTGTTAGATCTATGCCTGATATAATATTACCCCATTGATCAGAACCCCCGATCTGTAGTACTACATTATATTTGTTATATAGGTAAGTAAAGTCATATCCTTGCAACAGATTATAAGAAAATTCAGTAAATGAAATTCCACTTTCTTCTCTATTAAGGCGTAACTTAACTGCTTCTTTATTTATCATTTGGTTTACAGAAAAATTTTTACCGATATCACGCAGAAAAGTTAAGACATTCATTGCTTTGAACCAATCAAAGTTGTTAACTATTATTGCGCTATTATTACCACTATTAAAATCTAAAAACAGAGAAATATTCTTTTTTATTTTTTCTGTCCAAGACTTAGTGTGTTCTATATTATTTAATTTGCGCTCGGCAGATTTAAAGCTTGGATCTCCAATGAGACCTGTAGCTCCACCAATAAGTACTATTGGTCTATGACCAGCTAATTGAAAGTGTTTCATACATAATAAAGGTAGCAAATGCCCTAAATGTAAACTATCATTAGTAGGATCAAAACCACAATATAGTGAAATTTTTCCAGAATTTAACTCCTGAGTTAACTTACTATCATCTGTTATATTAGTAATAAGTTCTCTTTCCTGTAATTGTTTTATTAAGTTATTTATTATCATATAACAAATATTACCTTATAAAAAAATATACTTCATTGTGCTAGTTATGCTAAGTTTTTGTAAATAAATATGCAATAAATAGTTGGCTGACCAACTTACTATAACTTAATAGTATAAATCATTAATGCTTATAATACGATTATGTACCACAACCCAAAAATATTGGTAAAGGTACTTTACTTTATTGATTTTTTTTTTACAATCACAGTACTTTGTTTTTATCATTACTGTTAAAGTAGTAATGATTAATTATCACTGAGCGATAATATTGTAGCACTACCTAATCAATAGGTTTGTTCTGCTGTTAAATAATCATTAATTAAAAAATGACTGATATACTAACTTAGTATATTGTAAATATTAATATGATTGATATTATTTTATTTGCAGCTAAAAATTATTACTAAAGTTACTTTTAATGTGAGCATGATTACTAATAATTGACTTGATAAACTTCATAGTTTACTTGATCAAATAAATAGTCAGAGAAAAAAACCGGCCTAACTACACTACTAACTAAATAAAGGTCGGTTTTTTTCTATATGCTTTAACTTTGCTCTAATTTTTTAGTATTTATACTTATATTTACGCTAATTAGTAGCCTATATCCTTATTTAGGATATATATCAAGAATATTTTTCTCTAGTTTATTAATAATATTACTTAATAAACTAATTTCTTCTTTTGTAATACCATTAAGAATTTCTTCTCTAGTACTAGATATAACATTATTAACTGCTTTAATAATAGGTTCTGCTGCTTCAGTCAATTTTATTCTTTTGGCACGACGATCATTGATACAAGTCTGTCTGGTTATCAGACCTTTTTCTTCTAACTGATCTAGAGTTCTGACTAAGGATGGTTGTTCGATCCCGATAGCTTTTGCTAACTGAATTTGCGATTGTTCAGGAGGTAACTGACAAATATTATGTAAAGTTATCCAATGCGTTTGTGTGAGTTCTAAAGGTTTTAAACGGTGGTCAATTAAAGCGCGCCAAACTCTAACAAGTCGCGCTAAATCCGATCCTAATGGTGATTCCAATTTTTTCTCCTTATAATTTCAGCTAATTAAGCTTACTCACTCAATTATTATTCACACTAATAGGTCACACTAATAGGTGAAAAAGCAAATTAAAAATCAATGTACCAGTATATCCTATCTGCATGTTGTCTATTTTGATAAAAATTTAATGTGTATAAAAACTATAACATACTTTCTTTATGTATAAATATATTTAATGTTTTAAGTAAATTATATGAATATATTAGTAGTTAGTTATAAATACTGAGAACTATCTAATAGAACATATTAATAACTATTAATACTATTAATGCTATATACTTAATTTATTGTTAAGTAATTTTTTTAAATTATACCATTTTATGTATCTATATAAATACTGATAACTTTATTAGTTACTCGTTATATTAGTGCAAGGATTAGTAAAATTTGCAATAATAAAAACTATATTAGTTTAATTTTAATAAATTAAGAATAAGCATGGCCGAAAACAACGAAGTAGAAGTAAATAGTCTAAATGCACGTTTTCGCGGTTTTTATCCGGTAGTTATTGATGTGGAAACCGCTGGTTTTCATGCTAACACTGATGCTTTATTAGAAATTGCCGTGGTAACTCTTAAAATGGATTATCAAGGTTGGTTAAAAGCTGACAAAAATTTGCATTTTAATATAGAGCCTTTTCCTGGTGCTATTTTACAAACTGAAGCACTTTTATTTAATGGTATTGATCCAGCAAATCCCCTAAGAGGAGCAGTTACTGAGTATGAAGCATTAAATGAAATATTTAGATTAGTACGTAAAGGAATTAAAGAGCAAGAATGTAACCGCGCTATCATTGTGGCACATAATGCTGCTTTCGACCATAGTTTTCTTATGGCAGCCGCTGAAAGAACTAAACTAAAGCATAATCCTTTCCATCCGTTTGCTACTTTTGATACTGCAGCTCTCAGCGGCTTAGTGCTTGGTCAGACCGTATTAGCAAAAGCTTGTATTACTGCTGGTATTGATTTTAATAATAGCGAAGCACATTCAGCATTATATGATACTGAACGTACAGCAGAACTATTTTGCGAATTAGTCAATCGCTGGAAACGATTAGGTGGCTGGACTAATGTTAGTAATAACTGTGTGGACAACAGTTAATATATTTTAGCTCTTGCTAATAGATTTTTATTTTGTTTTTTTCAATCTCATTATTAATTAGAAGCTGTAGTTCGCCACTATGATACATTTCCATAATAATATCACAACCTCCTATAAATTCACCATTTACCCATAATTGAGGGTAAGTAGGCCAATTAGCTAATTTAGGTAGCTCAGAACGAATATCAGGATTAATTAACACATCAATATAAGCAAAATTTTTACTACATTCAGAAAGTATTTTTACTGCCTGGGAAGAAAAACCGCAGCTAGGTAATTTGGGTGAACCTTTCATATATAGCAAGATATGATTATCTGCTATTTGTTTCTTAATTTTTTGTATTGTAGTAGTCATGATATAATTTATGTTCCTCTATTATTCATTATAATTTCTAATTTTTCTGATAAACATCTCTCTACTGTATCCACAGTAGCTTGAATTTGTTGATCTATTTCTATATTAACTATATCTTTAATTAGTTTTTTTCCTAAAGTAGTACGTTGAATTGTTTCTGGAATCAAATTAAGACAAAATATATTGTCTATTATTTCTCCTACAGTTAAACTGATACCATCAACACCAATATAGTTTTTATAAAAAATATATTTCATCAGTTTATTATTAGCTAATCGGCACCAAATATTTTTATTATTATCTGATGTAGTAATATTTATCAATTCTGCGGTACTAATAATATGTCCTGAAATAAAGTGTCCACCTATTTCAGAATTTAAGCTAACGGCCCGCTCAATATTTATTTCATCACCTATTTGTAAAGAACCTAAATTAGTTTTTATGAGAGTCTCTTTTATAATATCAAAACTTACTAGATCCCCATTAATATTAGTTACCGTTAAGCAGCAACCATTATGTGCTACAGATGCACCGTAGGTTAGTCCTGATAATAAATGATATGGTAATTTTATTTTATGTGTACGAAAATTATTTTTTTCTGTTATTGCCATCAGTGGTGCTATACACTGAACAATACCTGTAAACATACCTGTACCTTCAAAAATATTTAATATTATTTAAATATAATTTATTTTTTGTAAAAATATATTACCTATTACTAAATATCAATTAATTATTTATTTTATAAAGTTTGTAATTTATTTGTTGTTTGACTAACAAAAAATCAATAAGATTGCGGTACGTGTGATATATCTCTATATTAGACAATATTATTGTCTGGTATATTCTTTATTGTTAAGTTAACAACTTTAACATAATAGATTTTTTTCTATAGCTAGCGTCCGTAGCTCAGCTGGTTAGAGCACTATCTTGACATGGTAGAGGTCGGGGGTTCAAATCCACTCGGACGTACCAACAACATTAAAATTACAGTACTTACTTATTAAGTACTATTAGTACTTTATAAGTTAAGGTTAATTGTTTATTAACCAAAATTAAAGGTCATTCACTATGAATAAAACTAAACTAGTACTCGGCTTAACTATGTTAAGCTTTACTCTATTAGTAGGTTGTGCGAGCAAAATAACAACAGATAAACTATCATCTGATATTCAAACTGTTAATACTAAATTTGATAACACGAGCCATAAAGTAAAAAATATAAACTCAGCTCAAGAAGAAGCCGGACGTGCTAACCAAAAGTTCGAGAATGTAGCTTCTAGTAAAGAGAATGTAGCTTCTAGTAAAGAGAATGTAGCTTCTAGTAAAGAGAATGTAGCTTCTAGTAAAGAGAATGTAGCTTCTAGTAAGTAGAATGTAGCTTCTAGTAAGTAGAAAAAAAAATTATAATTAGTGCTGGGGTACCAGGATTCGAACCTGGGATGGCGGGATCAAAACCCGCTGCCTTACCGCTTGGCTATACCCCAAAGAAATAAATTAGCCATGGCTACGACGGGACTCGAACCTGTGACTCCAGCATTATGAGTGCTGTGCTCTTACCAACTGAGCTACGTAGCCAAATTATTAGAAAATTAGTCTAGTAAATATAGTACGGGAGGCGAGACTTGAACTCGCAAACCTAATGGTACTAGAACCTAAATCTAGTGCGTTTACCAATTTCGCCACTCCCGTAACTTAAGAATAATGCAAGTTCTTCTTTATTATAAAGAAGACTAAAAAAAATTATGTGACTAATTCTACTATTTTAAATATATTTATTCTTAATATTAAGAATATTGATTAATGTCTTTCATGAGGAAAATTACAATTAGCACAGATAAAGCTCATATAAATAATTTTATTATTCAAATAATTAATCACGATTTAGCATTAGGTAAGCATACCTATATACATACTCGTTTTGCTCCAGAGCCTAATGGTTACTTACATATAGGACATGCGAAATCTATTTACCTAAATTTTAGTATCGCTAATTTTTATAATGGACAGTGTAATTTAAGATTCGATGATACTAATCCAGTTAAAGAAAATATTGAATTTATCGAAGCCATTAAAAATGACATCTTATGGCTAGGATTTAAATGGAGTGGGCAAATTCACTATTCCTCAGACTATTTTGATCAGTTATATGAATATGCAAAAGAACTAATTGTTAATGGTCTAGCTTATGTTGACTATCTGTCGTATGATAAAATACGTGAATATCGCGGTACGTTAACTCAACCAGGAACAAATAGCCCTTACAGAGATCGTAGTGTTGAAGAAAACTTAACTTTGTTTGAAAAAATGCGTTGTGGAGAATTTACAGAAGGTAGTGCATGTTTACGCGCTAAGATTGATATGAAATCACCTTTTATTGTAATGCGTGATCCTGTTCTTTATCGTATAAAATATAATAGTCATCATAGAACAGGAACCAAATGGTGTATTTACCCTATGTATGATTTTACCCATTGCATCTGTGATGCAATAGAAGGGATCACACATTCTTTATGTACATTAGAATTTCAAGATAACCGTCGTCTTTATGATTGGATTCTTGATAATATTAGTATCGATAATCACCCACGCCAGTATGAGTTTTCTAGACTAAATATTGAATATACAATTATGTCAAAACGTAAACTAAATATACTTGTAAATAATAATATTGTTGAAGGTTGGGACGATCCTAGAATGCCTACTATTGCTGGTTTACGTAATAGAGGCTATACTGCGGCTTCAATAAGAGAATTTTGTCGCCGTATTGGTGTGACAAAGCAAGATCACAATATAGAAATAGCAGCTTTAGAAGCGTGCCTTCGTGAAGAATTGAATGAAAGTACACCGCGTACGATGGCAGTTATTAATCCAATTAAAATTATTATTAATAATCTTCCTGTAGGTTACCATGAGAAGATAGTTATGCCTAACCATCCTAATAAAACAGATATGGGGACACGTCAAGTTACTTTTAGCAGTGAAATATACATTGATTGTTCTGATTTCAAAGAACACAATACTAATAAGCAATATAAACGCCTAGTACTAGGTCAAAAAGTACGTCTACGTCATGCATATGTTATTACAGCAGAGAGCTTAGTAAAAAATAAACAAGGTGATATTACAGTTGTTTATTGTAGTTATGATCCAGATACTTTAAATAAAGTACCTAAAAAAAGTGATAGTAATAAAGTAATAGGTGTTATTCACTGGGTTTCAGCAATTGATGGTATAAAATCAGAATTCAGACTATACGATAGTATATTTACATTACCTAATATTAACAAGATAGACAATTTAATGTTAGCCCTGAACAAACAATCATTAATTATACGCCATGGTATCGTAGAAGCTAGCATTCTAAATTTAGTTCATAATAATGATAAATTATACAGATATCAGTTCGAGCGCGAAGGGTATTTTTGTACTGATAATTACTACTTAAATAAGTGTATACCAGTATTTCATCGTATAATGAAACTAAAATAAATGTTGTAATTAATAATTTCTATTGAAGTCTAATATAATTAGATAGAATTAAATTTCTGATTACATATAAATCTAGTATATATTTAATTCATACTTAATCTGCTTAACCCAATTAGCTACTCTTGTTGCAGTTAATTCTGGTTGTCGATCTTCATCAATCGCTAAACCAATAAAGTAATCTTTATTAACTAACCCTTTAGATGCTTCAAAATTATAGCTTGACGTTAACCAATGCCCTACAATAGTAGCGCCCTGCTGTTCTATTATATCACCTAGAGTACCCAATGCATCACAAAAGTATTCAGAATAATCTTCTTGATCACCGCAGCCAAATAAAGCTACTTTTTTACCTGAAAAATCTATTTGTTTCATAGTAGGAAAGAATTCATCCCAGTCACATTGAGCTTCTCCATAGTACCAGGTTGAAATACCAAGTATCAAGACATCGTATTTTTCTAAATCTTCTTTATTGCTTCTTGCAATATCAAATATATCATCAGTAATACCCATGTGGTTCTGAATCAGTTTAGCAACATTTTCTGTATTCCCAGTATCACTACCAAAAAAATTCCTATTCGTACCATTAATATTATAACCTTTGAATTTTTATATAGTAAAAACTATAGTAAATATAGATACATTATTGATATTTACAAATTGCTCATCGCTAACAGCACTTAGTGCTAAATTATTATAAATATAATATAATTTTTATAAATATAAATATAATATTTTTTGGCAATTTTTATGCATACTCATTTAGTATGGTTACGTAAAGATTTACGTATACATGATAATAAAGCTTTATATGCAGCTTGTGAAGATTATACTGCTCGTGTGTTAACAATATTTATTGCTACTCCTAAACAATGGCAGCAACAAAATATTAGTAAAAGATTAGCTGCATTTATGTTTGATAATTTGAAATTACTTGCTAATGAGTTATTAAGACTAGGAATAGTCTTACATTATTATCAATGCGCTAACTTTGCGGAACAAATAGATTTGCTATTAACTTTTTGTCAGCGCGAAAAGATTGATAAGCTATTTTATAATTATGAATATGAACTTAATGAAAGTGAGCGTGATAAGGAAATGAAAAAACGCTTGCCCAACAACATATTATGCCAAGGTTTCGATGATGGTTTTTTAATATCTCCAGGAAGTGTACAAACAATAATAAATAAGGAGATGTTTAAAATTTACACCCCATTTCGTAATGCTTGTTTGCATCATCTTAAGGAAAATGAACCAATTTGTTTACCAGCACCAGCTATACGGCAAAAAAATATGTATCAGTATAATAATAAATCAATATCTATTATCACACCATTCTCTTATCCTAGTATGCTATCGGAAGACTACTATGTAGCTGGAGAAAAAGTAGGAATTTATAGGCTAGATAATTTTTTTAATAAACAACTTAAGTATTATAGTCTTCAACGTAATATAGCATATTTGGATGCTACTAGCCGAATATCTGCTTGGCTAGCGATTGGAGTATTATCACCACGGCAATGTTATCATCTTTTACTAAAAAAATTCAATTTCTTAGGTATAATTAATGATATTAATGCTTCAACATGGTTAAATGAATTAATATGGCGTGATTTTTATCGTCATACAATGATATTGTATCCTAAAATATTTCATCATAAGCATGATCCTGATATTGATATATCATCATGGACTAAATACATTCCTTGGCATAATAATAAGAGCGTACTATTTATAGCTTGGTGTAAAGGTCGTACTGGCTATCCTTTTATCGACGCAGCAATGAGAAAATTAGCTAAAATTGGATGGATCAATAATAGATTACGTATGATTACTGCTAGCTTTTTGATCAAAGATCTATTAATAGACTGGCGCCATGGTGAGCATTATTTTATGTCACAGCTAATAGATAGTGACTTTGCCTCTAATCATGGTAGTTGGCAGTGGGCTGTAGGCATGGATTATAATACTAATCCATATTATCGCATATTTAATCCTACGCTTCAAGGCAAGAAATTTGATTCTAACGGTAATTTTATTAAGCAATGGTTGCCAGAACTCAAATTAGTTCCGAATAAGTATTTATATCAGCCTCATATTTGGCTAAAGGCGCAAAATATTATAGTAGATTATCCATATCCAATAGTAGACCACAGTGAAGCACGTAAACGCATATTAAATAGTTATAAAATTGCTTATTATAAAGCAGCTAGAACTAGTAGTGGCAGCTATCCATTAGATCAATGATAACAAGAGATTATAATCTATGCTTAATACTGAATTAGAACAAATTATTAATCATAAACTTAATAGTGAATTACTACAAGACTATATACCTAATGGCCTACAAGTTGAAGGGATACGAGATGTAAAACGTATTGTTACAGGCGTGACAGCCTGTCAGGAACTACTAGATATAGCTGTAATGCAGCACGCAGATGCAATTATTGTACATCATGGATACTTTTGGAAAAAGGATTCATTAGTTATTAATGGTATTAAACGTAAACGTCTTAAAACATTATTAGCTAATAATATTAATTTATATGCTTGGCATCTACCACTAGATACTCATCCAGAATTAGGTAATAATGCTCAGTTAGCTATGAAACTTGGAATCAAAGTAACCGGCATCCTCCTATCTCCTATGGTACCTAAAGGAGAATTCATAATACCTATTAGTGGAAATTTGCTACAAAAAAAAATAGAAAAAGCTATGAATCGTCCTGTGCTACATTATAGCAATAATGCCCCAAAATATATTCAAAAGTTAGCATGGTGTTCTGGCTGTGGTCAGGATTTTCTTGAGTATGCAGCGCTATCTGGAATGAATGCTTTTATTAGTGGTGAAGCATCCGAACAGACAATTCATATAGCTAGCGAAATGGGTATACATTTTTATGCAGCAGGTCATCATGCTACCGAATTAGGAGGTATTAGTGCTCTTGGAGAATGGTTAACAAAACAATATAATTTAAATATAAATTTCATAGATATCGATAATCCTGTATAAGTAATCCATAATAAGCTGCAAGTTATTTACATAATAACCTAAAATAGAATAACTATTTACTGTTTTTACTATTACAAAAATTAATCAAATTTAATTCTTACTTTGAGTTTAACTAGTAACTAATATGAATATAATTGCTTGTTTTATTACCTCAAGTTTTTGAGTGAAATTAATATTCATACTTTTAATATTTGGTTCTATAATATAATGGGCTATTATTTTTAATAAAATATATATATTATATAATACTTACCGTGAATCATAATTATTTGAAAATAAATTTTTTTCTTGTGAAGAATTACCTATTCTATATAAAGATAGTAAAGTCATAGAAAAACAGTTAGGTAGTGCAGAAAAAAATTTTTTACATTGGATTTTATGAGTTCTCTAGGCTAAATAGTCGTTCTGTTAATAACACTTCTCATAAGGAAGTAATAGAATGTGCATCACGTGTCATGCGTATTTATATGAATAGAGAATTAGAGGCTTTGGAAAAACATATTGCTTTTTTAGTAAATGTAGGTTCTATAAGTCCCTATATTGGTTTATTTGGCACTATTTTAGGTATTATACATTATTTTATTAGTTTAGGAGCGTTACACCAGCATGCAACCATCATGCAGATACTAGCACCTAGCATCGCAGAAGCACTAATGACAACAGCTATGGGTCTATTTGTTGCTATTCCAGCGGTAATGGCATTTAAAATATTTAGCCAAAGTATTAATACATTAATACTCTTGCACAGAACTTAGATAACTTGATAGAAGAATTTATAGCAAGATTATATCGTGAGGCCTTAGTTAATAACTTTATTTAAGTTAAATATTGTCATAACATTAAAACTTAGATAAATAAAATAGTAGATTAATATTATTCTTTTACTATATATATTTTTAGTAATAGTATTATTTTTTTATAGCTACCTAGTCTATAATAATAACACTAAACTTATAAATAAATTTAAATTAATAAAATTATTATAGTAAAGTTACTAGCCATAATCAGCAAGTTATTATATAAGTCATAATAAATATAATTTATTTATTGCTCATGTTAGCCAATAAAAATTAATATCTCAACAATTAGTTTTAAGGGTACAAGAATTAGTTAATGCTCATACTAAAATAGTTCTTTTGATATGTGGAGTAAAAAAAATCGCTTATGAAAAAATTATTAAGGCAATAAACTGATTGCATAATGTAGTATTTACCTAAGTTTGATTAATGACAAAACCTAATAAATAATATTACGGTTATTGCTGAAAGATAATTACATTAATTTAATTAACTTTTAGTTGATATAGTATTTTATTGAAAATAAAAAACAGGATCAAACTAAGATTTACTATTATTTTATCCATAATCATGCATTGCATAATTTTATTGGTTCTTTTTTATAGCTATAAAAAAGATAAAAAATTAAAAAAATTTTATATTAATGAAAACTATGTTAGTTGATACACATAAACAATTACAGAAAAATAATAATCAACAAGCACAAACAGAAAAAAAATTCACTAATCATACTATTACTCATACTAATAATAGTAAAAATAAAAAATATACAAAAGTAACAGAAAAAATAAAATAGTACTAAATAAAAAGCATAAACAGCATAGAAAATATCTAAATACTAATAAAAAAGTTACTGAAATAAATAATATGTTAGACGATTTAATAAATAAAAATATTACTAATCCAGTGAGTAAAGGAAGATAAGATCAATCAAACTGATGTGGATATCAAGGCTTATAAAAACATCATTAGTCAGGCAATAAGTAAAGAATTATTTTTTAATACCGGTAATTTTATTTGTAAAAGTTGCGAACTAAAAGTTAAGCTTGCACCAAATTGAATGCTAATTTATGTTATGCCTATTAGCTGGGATAAAAAATAATGTCAAGCTGCTGTTTTAGCCGCTAAAATTGCTAAGCTTCCTAAGTATACTAACTAGGAGTTATATTGAATAGCTAAAAATGCTACTATTAAATTTTTACCACAGTAAATTTAAAACTTTTTAAGTGCAATCTGTAGTCTTATTATTACTAAGGTTATTCACTTAGTATTAATAAGTAAAAAATTAAAAATTTATTTTTATGTTTATAATAGAGATGGAATGAAGCAAGCTTTCCTGATTATATTAATTTTATGGACTTATATTTGATATGCAGAAGTTAATATTTAGATAACTAAAGGAGTATATTCTGCTTCCACTATTAGGGTAGTTAAGTTTAAATGGTTTGGTATTTGTTAAATACCATAATATATCTGAAAAATTATATAATATGACTTACGCAACAGCTGACAATTTAATCAAATAGTAAAATAAAATATGCCACAGCAGCAAAAGATTTAATCAGAAGTGATACCTGAAGCATGGATTAGACTTGGAATTAATAATTTAATAGTTGGACAAGTTTAGCCAAGTGCAGATAATAGTTATGTGATATATTATCAGCTAATTGACATATCAGAGAATCTGGTAAAAATATTATTACAAAATAAGTATAAAATGACTAAAAGATGGTTGCGCTATGCAGCGCATACTGCTAGCGATGAAATTTTTGATAATCTTACTGGTATAAAAGGTGTGTTTAGTACTAGAATGGCATATGTAGTACATATTAATCATAATCAAAAATATAGTTATGAACTACATATTGCAGATTATGATGGATTTAATAATAGAATAGTTCATCGTTATATAGAGCCGATGATGTCACCTGCCTGGTTACAAGATGGTCGTCAGTTAGCTTATGTTTCATTTAAAAATGGCTGTTCCTAGTTAGTGATACAACAATTATATAATGGAGCTATTACTATTAGTACCATTACTTGCTTTCCACAACATAACGGAGCGCCTGCATTGTCACATGATGGTAGCAAACTAGCATTTTTTTTATCAAAAACTGGAAGTTTACACTTGTATGTCATGGACATTGTATCTGGTAAAATTAGTAAGATAACTAAGGGGCGTAACAATAATACTGAGCCAAGTTGGTTCCCTGATAACTATCATATTGCGTATACATAATATAAAATTGGTAATCAGCAAGTATATAAAATTGATATTCATGGAAATAATCAGCAACGCTTATCTTGGGAAGGATAAAAAAAACCATAATGCTAACTAATGTAAGCGTAAGAAGCACTGACGGAAAATTTATTGTAATGGTTAATAGTAATAAAAATACCAAAAATTGTGCACAACATATTGCTAAACTTAATTTAGTTACAGGATATATGAAAGTTTTAACTGATACTTTGCTAGATGAAACTCCTAGTTTAGCACATAATGGTACAATGATAATTTATAGTTATACTTCAAAAAAAGTAGGTTCTTTTTTACTACTAGTATCTACTAATGGATTTTTTCAAACCAGTATTCTGGTAACAGATGGACTGATATCAGGTCCTACCTGGTCACAATATCTATTCTCTACTTAACTTAAAAGTAGTATTTTTTAAAAAGGAAAATATTATGCAAAATAGTAAATTACTACTAACAGGTATTATTGTTTCATTTTCGATAATGAGTATCGCTGGATGTTCTGAGCAGAACAAAAGTCAAAAAAATGGTAAATCATATTTACAAATGAACTCTCCTATAGAAGAAACTGGACTAAAAAGTAATAGTAATAGTAGTAGTACTAAGTCATCAGATGAGCATGCTGCTTTACAAAAGCTACGACAAACAAATATAATTTACTTCGATTTAGATAAATATGATATTCACTTGAATTACGGTACAATATTAGATGATCACGCTAAATTTTTACGTAATAATCCATCTAAAAAAGTTATTATAGAAGGTCATACTGATGAACGTGGTACGCCTGAATATAATATTGCTTTAGGAGAACGTCGTGCTAATGCGGTAAAAATGTACCTACAAAGTAAAGGTGTATTTGACGAACAAATGATGATTCTATCTTATGGTAAAGAAAAACCTGTTGTATTTGGTCACAATGAAACTGCATATGGAAAAAACCGTCGTGCTGTACTAGTATATTCAGATTTAGATAATGAGTAGTAATTTAAGATATTTATTATTAATAATTTGTTGATTAATAAATAATAAACAAAAAGAAGCAGCGTACTATTTTGCGAAAGTTGTTAAAAACTTTCCTAATTCACAAAAATAACCTGATGCTATGCTAAAAATAGGTATTTTAATGCAGGAAAAAGGTCATAAAGATAAAGCTAATATTATTTTTAATAACTTATGTAAAGTATATCCTAGTACCAATGCTGCTAATAAAGCGCAAGCATATATTAATTAACTTTATAAGTTAAAATAAAAATAAATAGTTATTATAAGTGAAATAATTGATGTTATTTAAAAAAAATTTTTCTACTTTACCTATTAAAAAAAAGGTACAGGTACTTACTACTAAAGAAAACTCTACTTTAGTAGATAAAATTAAAAATCAATTACTAGTGCGTAATGCAGTTATCATTGCGCATTATTATACTGATCCTGAAATACAAGCTTTAGCCGAAATGACAGGTGGCTGTGTTTCAGATTCACTAGAAATGGCTAAATTTGGTAGTTGCTATCCAGCTACTACATTGTTAGTAGCTGGCGTACGCTTTATGGGCGAAACAGCAAAAATTCTTAGTCCAGAAAAAACTGTTATTATGCCTACTCTAAAAGCCGAGTGTTCTTTAGATCTAGGTTGTCCCTATGAAGCTTTTAGTTCATTCTGTGATGAACACCCTGAGCGTACAGTCGTAGTATATGCTAATACGTCAGCTGCAGTAAAATCCCGTGCAGACTGGGTAGTTACTTCTAGTATTGCTGTTAAACTGATTTATTATCTGGATAGCTTAGGAAAAAAAATAATCTGGGCTCCAGATCGTAATTTAGGTCGTTATATCAAAAATAAGACAGGTGCAGATATTTTGTGTTGGCATAGTACATGTATCGTACATGATGAATTCAAAACACAAGCACTAAAAAATATGAAAAAGTTATATCCTGATGCTGCAATTTTAGTTCATCCAGAATCGCCGCAACAAGTAGTAGAATTAGCTGATGTAGTTGGATCTACTAGTCAACTAATAAATGCCGCAAAAAATATGCTACAAAATACTATTATTGTAGCTACTGATAGAAATATTTTTTATAAAATGCAGCAATTATGTCCAGATAAACAACTATTAATTGCCCCTACTGCTGGAGAAGGTGCTACTTGTCATAGTTGTGCAAGTTGTCCTTGGATGGCTATGAATAACCTTAAGGCTATTTATGAAGTACTAACTAAAAATAGTCAAAATAACAATTATCAAATACAAATTGATGAAATAGTACGTCAGAAAGCACTAGTACCACTTAATCGTATGTTATCATTTGCAGCATCTATTGATCGTAATCCAAAAATAGTGCGTTAATTAATATACATTATATAGTAATTTTACTTATTTACTTACTATTTATTAATAGAATATTTTTTTAACCAAAGGACATGCAATGCTGCACAATCTGTTGTTATTTTTCCATCAATTGTGACGAACATACCTGGTACAGTTATTAGTTTTTGATTATAAAATATCATTGGTTGACGTCCACGTTGCCATGGGGGAACTGCTAGTTGTTGCCAAATTGTTTTTAATTTCTGACTATAGCTTTTACCAATAATATTAATTGAGCCATCTAATTTACCAAAACGTACCGATATATGCTCATTAGGTTGTGGTGCACGAATAAAACTAACTGATTTATTAACTATAATACTATTTTTAGGTAATAAACTAAAATTAGTAGTATTGCTTAGTGTTTTTACTAATAATCCGATATCTTGTGGTAATATTAATTTTTTCTTAGACATTGGCCATAGTAATACTTCTGATTCAAGTTTAGCTAATATTTTTACAGATATTAAATATAAATTATCACGAAAACGACGCAGCTGTTTATCTCCAATTAAGAATTTAGGGGCAGCTGTACAGCGACTAAGTGCAACATCTTGCCAAATACTATTTAGTTGTTTACGTGATGGCATCCTAGCACCTTGAGATGCTAGCCAGCGCCTAAGTAAAGCACTACGCCTAATATTGCTCATAGATAACAGTGGTGTTAGTGTTAGTGCACCATTTGGTAAAATAATTTTAGATAGTGTTTCTTTTAACAGTTCGTTGATAAGATTTTCCTGTTCAGCGCATAGCTGTGCGCTGCGTGTTACTGATTTACTAAATTGAGGCCAACGCTGCTGTAATGGAATTAGAATACGTCTACGTAAAAAATTACGATCAAAGCGATCATTATTATTACTATCATCTTCAATCCAACTAAGACCAAGATTATTAGCATATTCTGCTAACTGTAATTTACTAAAATTTAGCAATGGTCGTAGTAATCTAGAACAGCCAAATGAGGTGTCGGCAGACATTGCCGATAATCCTGATGGACCACTTCCACGTTTTAGTGCTAATAGTAGTGTCTCAGCTTGATCATCCTGATGCTGAGCAGTAAGTAGTACTTCACCAGGTAATAATGCTTTATAAAGTTCTATATAACGTGCATTGCGTGCTGCTGCTTCAATACCATCAGGTATATTATTAATATTTACTTTTACTAAAGTAAAAGGGATGGCTCGCTGTTTACATTGTTGTTCGCAATGCTGGACCCAAAAATCAGAATATGAGCTTAAACCATGATTAATATGTATTGCTCTTAGTGATAAAGGGAAATTATTAGCGTCGCGCAGTGACTGCAAAATATTTAATAATACAGTTGAATCTAATCCCCCGCTGAACGCTAAGAGAACTTTATCACATCCTATAATACTTTCTGTGACATGTTTTTGTAACATATTCCGTATATGATCAATATCAACTTTACGCTTCATTTTTGGTGTTTTTATTTACAATTTTAGTGTATTACTTAAAACCTATAGATCTATCTACTTGTAGATTTTTTTCAACTAGTAACGCTTCTAATAAATCTAGATCACGTAATAGTTTTATTAAAGTATTATGGCTAATTTTATTTTGAGCCCGTAAATTATAATATTCACCACGTTCTGCACGTAGGGCATGTAACCACATACGCCGTTCTAAATTTTCAATTAGGATTGCATTTTCAGCATCAGCATGACTATCAACACTACTACGTAAATTACTAATTACCCTAAGACTTACATTGTTAATAATTTGTTTATCAATTTTTTCTTCTTTACTGTTAGCTAACCTTAATTCCATTTTACGTAGGCTTGCGATAGCTACTTCCGCAGCTAGCGTACGGGCCATTTGTTCTTCTTTTTTATGGAAAAAAGCATTCTCTGAAACAACAATACCACGTAGTAGCAGCGGTAAAATAATTACACAGCAAATTAGAGAAAATAAAATAACACCTGTAGCAATAAATACTAACTGATAACGAGATGGAAATGCAGTTAGTGGTATGGATAATACTCCAGCTAGGGTAATAGCGCCGCGTACTCCGGCAAATGATGCTATTAAAATATCTATTATACTATATTCACAGAACACCATAGGTCGTTTTTTCATAAAACGTAAACTAATACGTTTCATTAGCCATAACCAACTAAAACGTACTAACATTAACGCAGCATAAAGAAAAATAACATCTAAAAATAGCATCCATGTTTTAATTGTTGGATCTAACTGAGCCTGATTAATAGAAGTAGCAAGGATATCTGGTAATTGTAGTCCTAACATGATGAAGACTATACCGTTAAAAAGAAATTCCAGCATAGACCATACACTGTTACAACGTAGTCGTAATGCGAGAGGCGTATTACGCGTAATACCATACTGTCCAATAGTCATTCCAGAAGCTACTGCAGCTAATATGCCAGATACTCCAACATGTTCGGCAATAAGATAAGCAGCGAATGGCAATAATAGCAGTAGTACAGTTTGGGTAGCTGAATCATCACAGCTCCATCGTATAATTAGTCTTAGTGATTTACTATAGCCCCAAGTTACCGTCACCCCAGCTAGCAATCCACCAACTGCAACTTTTATAAATTCTAGTGAGGCACAACCAACACTAAATACCATTTGACCCATTGCAACAGCAATAGCGAACTTCAGTAATACTAGACCAGAAGCATCATTCATTAATGCTTCGCCTTGTAAAATATTCATTAGTTTTTTAGGAATTCGTCCTTCTTTGACTATACCAGATAACGCAACAGCATCGGTAGGTGATAGTACTGCAGCTAATGCAAGCGCTGCTACGAGTGACATTCCAGGAACTATCCAATATATGAAATAGCCAATACCTACAACAGTAATAATCACTAATACTAAAGCTAATGAAACAATCTCTCCACCATGGCGTAAAAATTCACTTACCGGTGTTTTCCAGCCATCAGAAAATAATAAGGGAGGAATAAAAAGCACTAGAAATAATTCTGGATTGAAATCTACATGCAACCCAAATTTAGGCCAAGCAAGTAGTGCACCTAAAACAATTTGCATCAGTGGCAATGGTATTTGAAATGGTAGTATATGCGTTACTACACCTGATAATGAAACAATTAAAGTAAGAATAAGAATAGTAAAAAAATTTCCATACTTTCCTTAAAATCATAGGAGCAAACTGTTTAGACATTTATAAAAGAATATACTGATAATTTACTCATTTTACTTATTTAAAGATATTATTTAAATAATTTATTACTAATATTAGTATTAATAATTTAATTAATATTTAATAAAACAATTACGTAATTTTAATTATACTTTTATTTTAATTATAATTTAAACTAACATTAATTATTATATACTAATAGTATATATATACTTATATTAAATATAATTTTTTATTCAAATTAATAATTTCATGATCAAAATTGATTTTAAAAAAATTTTTATTTTTTATTTTTTTTATTACTGAAAATAAACATATTTTTGCGGATAAATAGTGATTTTTTACCAATAGGACCTAATAACACTGAAATCAAGAACACTATACTGGCAGTCAAGACAATAGTTGGTCCAGCCGGAATACAAGCATAAAAAGACCAACTGAGTCCGCACCAAGAGCAAAATAAACCTATAGTAGTTGCTAAAATAAACATACTTGGTAACCAATTGGTCCAGCAGTATGCTGTAACTGCTGGTAATATCATCATACCTACAGACATCATAGTACCCAAAATTTGAAAACCAGCAACTAAATTAAGTACTACTAAAGCTAAAAACAAAGACTGGATCAAAACAGAAAATCTAGTTGAATTTACTCGTAAAAACATAGCATCAAATGATTCAACAACTAGTGCACGATATAATAAAGCTAAAGTAAGAAAAGTAATACTTGCAATTATACCTATAAAATATATAGCTCCAACATTAATAGCAAGAATAGAACCAAATAATAAAGGTAATAAATCTATACTCGAACCACGCAAAGAGACCAATATAATGCCTAATGCAAGTGATCCTAAATATAATCCTGCGAAGCAGGCATCCTCTTTCAATGGGGTTATTGTACTAATAAATCCAGATAGGACAGCGACTATTAAACCAGCAATAAATCCACAAATTCCCATAGCTGTACGTGACATTCCATATACTAAATAACCAATAGCTACACCTGGCAAAATAGCATGTGATAGTCCATCACCTACTAGACTCATGCGACGTAATATAAGAAACACTCCTAAAGGAGTAGAACTAAAGGATAGAGCGAAGCAGGAAACTATAGCGCGACGCATAAAACCGTGAGAGATAAAAGGGTCAAAAATTATATCAATCATAATAATGATCCATAATAATTATAATTAAATTATTTATATGTTATATTTTTATATATTAAGATATAGCTGGCGTAAACAACTTCATAAGTATATCGGTAGAAGGTCCCCATGCATAATCTGATTTTTATAACATGAGTGTAATTGGAAAATGATTTGCTACTAGCATATGATCATGTAGTACAATTAAAATTGTACAACCATTTGTATGTAATTGGTGGACAAAATTTATTAGTAGTCGACAAGTGTACTGATCAATACCTGTGAAAGGCTCATCTAATAAAATAATTGATGCTTGCTGCACTAATATCCTAGCAAATAACATCCTCTGAAAATTTCCATTTGATAATGAACCTATAGTACAGTGTGCTTTATCATATAGTCCTACTTTTGTTAGTGCATGCCAAATATTATTCTGTTGTTTAGTATTAATACTATTTAATAATCCTGTTGCTGGCCAACTACCCATTGCTACTACTTCAAAAACTTTTAACGGAAATTTTCTATCTATTTCTGGTTGCTGTGGTAGATAACCTATACTTGGCCGTTTTGCTTCTATTTTTGAATCGAATTCAAGTTGTCCTGCTATTGGTGGTAAGATACCAGCAATAGTTTTTATCAAAGTAGATTTACCACTACCGTTAGTACCAACAATAGCAGTAATACTCCCGCGTTTAAATATACAGCTAACTGGGTTACCTATACTCTTACCATTATATCCAGTAAGTAATTTATGTAATCGTATCATGGTAACATCGATGACCAAATGATTGCTTTCCAGAGTAATATGAGAGCAATGAGCGCTAGTAGTAAACGTGTTATTCCTGCTGAAGCAATAAGTATTGCTGTACCTACAGAAGATTTGTGCTGAAAAAACCACAACATAAATAAAAATTCTCACAAAATAAAAATACGTTATATTATAACGTATTTTATTTTTTTTATTTATGCAATTTGTATAAAAAATTAATATTTTTTTTAGAAAGGAATATCATCATCAAAGTCTATTGGAGTTTCATGTTCAGTATTTTTTTTTTGTTCTATATCAAAATTATTACTATTATTAGTCATAGTATTACTACTATCAGTATGGTTACGACTACCTAGCATTTGCATAGTACCACCTGCATTTACTACTATTTCAGTAGTGTAGCGATCTTGACCATTTTTATCTTGCCACTTACGTGTTTGTAACGAACCTTCTATATATACTTGAGCGCCTTTACGTAGGTATTCCCCAGTAACTTCTGCTAGTTTACCAAAAAGTACTACTCTATGCCACTCAGTTTTCTCTTTGGTGTCGCCTGTATGCTTATCACGCCAAATGTCTGATGTAGCTACGTTTATATTAGCAACAGCACAACCATTAGGCATATAGCGTATTTCTGGATTATGACCTAAATGTCCTACTAGAATCACTTTATTAACGCCTCTGTTAGCCATTTAGTATCTCCTAATATATATAAATTAAAAATAAGTTTTATGTTAATGAACATAATTTCACATATGTTGGATATCACTTGATATGTTTTTTACTATAAAATGCTATTTAAGCAAGTAAAGACTTTTATACTAATTCAAAGTAATTACTAATTAGATATACTATATAATTATTCATTTAATAAAAAATATAATAATTAAATATTTCAATAAATTAACAATAATTGTTATGGTCTTAAAATTTATTATATAAAATACAAATTACTTACATTAATCGAACTATTACTAAGACTAGTCAACTAGTAGATACAGACTTTAACCATAAATACTATATAAGATAAGTAAAATATTAAAAAGACGCTAAATACTAACTACTATAATATCTAGTGTATTGTATTATTTAGTAATAATTAGGCTATAACTAGCCTAGCTATAGTTAAGTAAAAACATATAATATTTCTTTATTATCAAATAAATATTACTGAATTTTTTATATTCATTGTTTATTTTTCTTAGTGAATTGTTGATAAATAGTGTCTTTTTTATTGATAAAAAATTCTAAACCATAAATTATGATAAGTAAAAATTTTATAAAAGAACAGATATTTCTAATAAAGTAAGTAGACAATCAATAAACACTGATGAATATAAATAGCCTTATTCCATTTATGGGCCAACTATGGAAATCATAATTTTTATGAAACAGTTCAAATTTACACTTGCCTGGAAAATATGTTTAGCTTTACTCCTAGGTATAGCTTTAGGCGCAATATTGCATGATAAAGTTCCAATACGTGATTGGATGATTAAAAACATTCTTTATCCTACAGGAGAAATTTTTATACGTATGATAAAAATGATAGTAATACCAATTATTATGACTACGCTAGTAACAGGAATAGCTGGTATTGGTGATGTAAAAAAGCTGGGTAGTATAGGCTTAAAGACTATTATTTATTTTGAGATAATCACAACTATTGCTATTATAATTGGTATTACCTTAGCTAATATTTTCCATCCTGGGCAAGGAATAGATATATCTACTTTAGCTAGAGTAGATATATCTCAATATGCACAAAAAACCATAGAAGTGAAATCTAATTTTAATAGTAGTATAGTCAGCACTATACTATCGCTCATTCCATCAAATATTTTTGCTTCAATGGTAAAAGGCGAAATACTACCTATTATTTTCTTTTCAGTACTATTTGGTTTAGGGTTATCTTCACTACCTGGTAAAAATAAAAAGCCATTGTTGCATATTTTTAACGCTATTGCAGAAACGATGTTTAAAGTAACTAATATAGTAATGGGCTATGCGCCTATTGGCGTATTTGCGTTAATTTCAGTCACGATTGCTAATTTTGGCTTTGCTTCTCTACTACCTTTGGGTAAGTTAGTACTACTAGTATATGGTACAATTATATTTTTTGCGCTAGTTGTGTTAGGCGCAGTAGCACGTTTGTGGCAACTTAGAATATTAATACTGATTCGTATTTTGAAAGAGGAACTAATTCTTGCGTATTCTACAGCTAGTTCTGAAAGTGTATTACCGAGAATTATAGAAAAAATGGAAGCTTATGGTGCGCCTGCTACTATAACTGGTTTTGTGGTATCAACAGGTTATTCATTTAATTTAGATGGTTCAACTTTATACCAAAGCATCGCAGCTATATTTATCGCCCAGTTATACGGTATTGACTTATCTATTAGTCAAGAAATAATACTTGTGTTAACTTTAATGGTCACTTCTAAAGGTATCGCTGGAGCTCCTGGTGTTTCTTTTATTGTACTTTTGGCTACATTGGGTAGCGTAGGTCTTCCATTAGAAGGACTAGCATTTATCGCAGGTGTTGACAGAATTCTAGATATGGCTAGAACAGCACTTAATATAGTAGGTAATGCACTAGCAGTATTAGTGGTAGCAAAATGGGAAAATAAATACGATAGTGTTCAAGCACTAGCCTATGAAAAAAAGATCCTTATAGGTAAAAGTTAACTATATATAATAATACTGAATAAATTTTAATTTCTGTATTTATATTTTTATCTATTATGTAACAATAGTATATATTGATGTTAATTAAAATTATTAAAAATTACTTTTAATTAATATTGTTTTAATATAATAATTAATAATTAATTTTTACTCAATGGTTAGTTATTAACTACTAAATATAAAAATATTGATTTTATTTATTGTTAGTTTTTTTAATTAACAGTTATTATTTATATTATTAGATTAATGTTTAATAATTATTAAAATTTACTTATTTTATTTATATAAATATATTATTATATTATTAATAATTATTAATTATAATAATTTTAGTAAAAAAATCAATTTTATTTACAAAAGACTTACTATACATATTTATGTAAATAAATGTAAAGATAGATAACTTACAAAAGTTATTAACATGAGGAAATACAACTTAACAGCTAAATAATACTTTTTATATAAATTTTAAAATATAAAATATTGTTAAAATAAAAAAATTTTTTGATTAGCATATTAGTTGTTTGTTTTGGAAACTTACAATATATAAAGAACACATAGAGATTAAAATATGGAAAAATTAACTGATACTTTAATTATGGTTGAATCATTATCACGTATATATCACCGTCTTAGAAAAGAAGTGAATGGCCAATTAGTTAATGAAGGGTTATCAATGTCAAAAATGAAGATTTTACATCTCATTACTACTAGCAAAACAAGCGCTACTGATATAAAAAATTATATGGGCTTTTCATCACGTACTGTAGTTACAGTTCTTGATGCTTTAGAAAAAGAAGAGATGTTACAACGTAAACAAAGTCCTACTGATCGTAGAGTAAAATATGTTTATATCACTGAAAAAGGACGTGAAAAATTACATATTGCTGAGCAAACTCATAAAATTATTTTAGATCGTATGTTTGCTCAATTATCTCCAATACAGCTTGAGAAATTTAATGAAGTTTGTCATGTGCTTGAAGCACAACAAAAATAGTGTTATATATAATTATATAAACATTAAATATAAAAATTAATATTTTATGTATAAAATAATATCCTAAAAGGACTTATATCTTCTGTATAAAATAGGATAGTACGGGTTAGGTGAGGTTATAGGGATTAATAGCAGTACAAACCCGTATTTCCTTCATAGGTATTTACCTATATCATATCTTGTATAAAAAAATTAGCTAATAATGATTCCAGGCATTCTTTATATTATTTCCGCCCCTAGTGGCGCTGGTAAATCTAGTCTCATAAAAGCATTACTGAGCAAAAAGCAGCTATCGAGGCTATATAATAAAACCAAAATATCTATTTCTCATACTACCCGCCCCATGCGTCCCGGAGAAGTAAACGGGGAACACTATTATTTTGTGTCTGTGCAAGAATTTAAAAAAATGATTGCTAAAAGCGCATTTTTAGAGTATGCAAAAATTTTTAATCATTATTATGGTACCTCACGCAAAGCTGTTGAATTTTTGTTAAAAAATGGTTGTGATGTATTTCTTAACATTGATTGGCAAGGCGCACAACAGATTAGAAATCTTATACCAGATGCAAGAAGTATATTTATTATGCCCCCGTCAAAGGATGAGCTTTATAAACGTTTATGTAGTCGTGGACAAGATAGCGAACATATTATTACTCAACGTATAGAACAATCAGTAGCTGAAATGATTCATTATAATGAGTATAATTATCTTATCATAAATGATGATTTTAATGACGCATTATATGATTTAACAACTATTATTAGAGCTGAAAGTTTGTTGCTAAAACCACAACAATTAAGAAATGCTGCTTTAATAAGTAAATTATTATTCAATTAATATAATCATTATTATTACTATTTTTAGAGTATTGTGTTAAGTAGCTAATAGCATTAATTGTATGCAATTAAATTCTTAATATTATTTTATAATATAAAAAACTAGGTAAAAATTATCACTATATTTAATTACAGAATAAAAATTAAAAATTTTAAAAAAATATTACTTACTGGTTAAACAAATATTGATTTAAGTATTTTTATACTATTTTTTAAAAAATATTTAAACTAAATTTAAACTAAAAATTTGACATTATTTAATAATTTTAATTCAAAGTGTTGTATGTTGTATATTGTTAAATAATATATAGTGTTATAACTAAATAAATTAGAACAGGAGTGGATCTATAATATGACCGGATATTGTAAATTAAGGACTATACCAATAAACAAACTATCCGGAGTAGGTCCAAAATTAATAGCTAAATTAGCTAAGTTAGGACTAGATAATTTACAAGATGTACTTTTGCATTTACCTATCAGTTATGAAGATAGAACTAAACTTTATCCTATTATCAATGCACCGAATGGTATGTTAGTAACAATACAAGGTAAAATATTAGATAATAAGATTTATATTACCTTAAGCAATAAACATATACTGAGCTGTCGTTTGCAAGATAATAGTGGTGTAATTACACTATTATTTTTCAATTTTAATATATCAATTAAAAAAAGTTTATCTCCTGGAAAATTGGTAATCGCCTACGGCGAAATAAATAGAAGTAAAATTGGAGTTAATATGATTAATCCTAAATACTATATACAAGATGATAAATGTAGAATTATATTGAATCAATCACTTACCCCAATATATCTTACTACTGCAGGATTAGGTCAGGATAAATTACGTTATATTACTGAGAAAGCGCTGAATGTACTAGCTACTACACAAGTAGCAGAATTATTACCACCTAAGTTAAGTAGTGAATTAATCAGCTTATCAGATGCGTTACATAAGCTACATAGACCACCGACTAATATTTCAATAACAGAGTTAGAAAGTTTTCGTCATACTGCACAAAAAAGGCTAATTTTAGAAGAATTAATAGCTTATGATTTAAGTATATTAGCAGCAAGAAAAGTAGTACAAGAATCCATAGCATTACCATTAAGTAATCACACATATCTGATAAATCGTTTTATTTCATCGTTACCATTTTCACTTACTGCTGCTCAAAAAAGAGTTATAGCAGATATTTATCAAGATCTAGAAAGTAATATTCCTATGATGCGATTAGTACAAGGAGATGTAGGTTCTGGCAAAACACTGGTAGCAGCGCTAGCTGCATTACGTGCTATTAGTAATAACAGTCAAGTGGCAATGATGACGCCAACTGAGCTACTAGCTGAACAGCATTTGCATAATTTTAGTAATTGGTTTACCCCATTGGGTATTCATGTAAGTTGGCTTACTGGTAAACAGCAATTAAAAATAAGAAATTCGCAGCTAGAAGCTATAGCATCTGGTAATGTAGCAATGATTATTGGAACTCATGCTATATTTCAGAAACAAGTAAAATTTGCTAAACTTGCGCTAGTAATTATTGATGAACAGCAAAGATTTGGTGTAAATCAAAGACTAAATTTATGGAAAAAAGGAATAAAAAATGGCATTAAACCGCACCAATTAATTATGACAGCAACGCCGATCCCACGTACATTAGCTATGACAGCTAATGTCAATATAAATACTTCAGTTCTGAATGAACTACCCCCAGGACGTACCCCTGTTACTACGATTGTAGTAGCAAATAATCGTCGTGTAGAAATTATAAAACGTTTGAAACAAGCATGTTTACAAGATAAACGTCAAGTTTATTGGGTATGTACCATAATTAATAAATCAGAATTTAATGATTTACATTCAGTAAAAGATACTTTGGATGAATTACGTATTGCTCTGCCTGAATTAAATATAGGTTTAGTACATGGACGTATGGAAGCAAATGAAAAAAAATATTATTTAAATTTATTTCAAAGTGGAAAAATACAATTACTAGTATCGACCACAGTAATAGAAGTCGGTATAGATGTTCCAAATGCTAGTATGATTATTATTGATAATCCAGAACGTCTGGGTTTAGCGCAATTACATCAGCTACGCGGTCGAGTAGGTCGTGGCGCTGTTAATTCTCATTGCGTTATGATTTATAAACCCCCGCTAAGTGAAAAATCTAAGTTAAAACTTAAGGCACTAAGAGATAGCTCAGATGGTTTTACTATTGCTAAACATGATCTCAAAATAAGAGGTTATGGTCAATTTTTTGGAACTCGTCAGACAGGTAAAAATCAATTTAGATTCGCAGAACTACCTAGAGATAAAGAGATAATATCAGAAGTACAACCTATAGTACATGATATTCATACCAACTTTCCTAATATAGCACAGGCACTAATTCAACGTTGGATGCCGCAAAATAATAATTTTACTTATCATTATACATATGCATAACACGATGCTACTCTTAACTTATATATATATATTATATTATCTCTATGGTATAGATAAATAATTTATTAAAAGGACTTATTTTGTTAAAAGATTTTAACTACTATCAAACCCGTTTCGTACTTAGTGCTCCTTGTATAAGTAAATTATCTTATGATCATGGTATTGAAATAGCATTTACTGGTTATTCTAATGTTGGTAAGTCAAGTGCTATTAATATTCTTACAAATCATAAAAACTTAGCTAGAACTAGTAAAACACCAGGTAGTACTAAACTAATTAATTTATTTGAAATTCAGCCTGGTTTTCGTATTGTTGACTTACCAGGTTATGGGTATGCTAAAATACCTATAAATGTTAAAAATAAGTTGCAGCATGAGCTCAGGGAATATTTAAAAAAAAGAGATAGTCTAAGGGGAATAGTCCTTCTCATAGATATTCGTTACTCTATGAAAAATTTAGATAAAAAAATATTAAACTTAGCAGTAAAAAAACAGATGCCAGTATTATTGCTTTTAACTAAAGCAGATAAAATTAATTACTGTTTACGTAAAAAAAAATTGAATGATATTAAAAATAATTTAATACCTTTAAAAGGTGATGTACAAGTAGAAGTTTTTTCTTCATTAAATAAGCTAGGAATAAATATACTAAGGGAAAAATTAGATAGTTGGTTTTCTATTGAAAATTAATAGTTATTCATAACATTAATTTAAAGTTAAATTAAATTTAACTAACTTCATCCCAGTTTTTACCTACTCTTATATCTACTTTTAAAGGGATATCAAGCGACACACAACCTTCCATAATCTTTCTAATACTATTAGTAGCACTTATTATTATATTTTTATGTACTTCAAATACAAGCTCATCGTGTACCTGCATAATCATACAAACCTGTGGTGCTTCTTGCTGTAACCATTTATCTATAGCTATCATCGCTATCTTAATAATATCAGCTGATGTCCCTTGCATAGGAGCATTAATTGCAGCACGTTCAGTACTTTTTTTATTGATTTCTGGTAGATATAGCCTCCTACCGTAAATAGTAGAAACATATCCTTGTTCTTTAGCTTGTTGAACAACAGTATCCATATACTGCCGTACATATGGATATCGGGCAAAGTAAAATTTAATATACTTTTCTGCTTCTGAAATAGGCACAGATAATTTTCTCGCTAGACCAAAAGAACTCATACCATAAATTAGTCCAAAGTTAATAGTTTTAGCACGACTACGTTGATCTGTAGTTACATCATCTATAGATATGTTAAATATTTCTGCTGCTGTAGCAAGATGAATATCTTGTCCAATATAAAATGCATGTGACAGGCACATATCACGAGATAAATGCGCTAGTATTCGTAGTTCAATCTGTGAATAATCTGCGACCACAATAAAAAAATTTGGTTGTGCAATAAAAGCCCTGCGAATCAATCTACCTACTTCGTAGCGTACTGGGATGTTCTGTAGATTAGGACTACTGGAAGAAAGACGTCCTGTAGCAGTTTTTTCTTGATTATAAGATGTATGTAATCTTTTAGACTTTTGATTAATTAGTAACGGTAGCTTATCAAGATAATTTGATTTTAGCTTAGCTAGGCAGCGATAATCTAAAATTATTTTAGGTAACTTATATTCTTTAGCAAGAGCTCTAAGTACCTCTTCATTAGTAGAAGGTACACCGCTAGGAGTTTTCTTAAGTACCGGTAGTTTATGTTTATCATATAATATAGTGATTAGCTGCTTAGTAGAAGATATATTAAAGTACTCTTTTGCTAGTTTATATGCAGCTACCTTTAATTCATATAATCGATGATTAACATCTATTGAGTAGTTAGCTAGAAGATTTTCATCAATCATAACGCCAGTACTCTCAATACGTGCTAGTACTAATAATAAAGGTATTTCTATTATGTTGAATATTTTTTTTAAATCAGGAATTGCTTCTATGCATGGCCAAAGAAGATTATGTAAACGTAACATAATATCAGTATATTCGTTAGCATAATTTGCTGCTATTTGTATAGAAATTTTGTTAAATTTTAGTTTATTACGCCCTATTCCTAATATTGTATTTAATCTCACTGTATTATAATTTAGATAATAATTTGCTAAACTTTCTATATTATGCTTACAAGATACACTATTGAGCACATAGGACTCTAGCATAATATCAAATATACTCCCAGCTAAATTTATATTATTAAATTTTAATATTAGGTAATTAAATTTTAAGTTATAGCCTATTTTTACTATAGTGACATCTTCAAAAATTTTTTTAATAAAATATAGTACTTGCGCAACACTTAGTTGATTTGGTGCATTACAATAATTATGTCCTACCGGTAGGTAAGCAGCCTTACCAGAACTAATTGCGAAACAGAAACCAACTAAGTTAGCTGTGTAAATATCTTTTACATCCGTTGTGATATCGAATGAAAAAAATCCGGCGCTACGAATATCAGCTATCAACTGCTTTAATTCAGTAATTTGATAAATAACTTTATAGTATTGTTTTGATAGTTTTTCAGTAAGTTCACAGTGGTGCTTAATAAGCATAGGATTACTAGAATTGATAACTACTGTAGTGGCTGTTTTTTTTAGCCATCGCCATTTACCTAATTTTAATTGGAGCATCAATAGATTAAATTCATAAATCTTAAAAAGTAAAATTAGTTTTTCATAATTATGTTCTTTTAACATTAGTTGATGATAATTAATATCTAGTTTAACATTAGTATTAATAGTAGCTAATTTATAAGAAAGAAATGCTATATCACGATTTTGTTCCAGTTTAGCTACTATATTACGTTTACCACGTAGGCTTAAATTGATAATTTGATTTAAATTATTAAATAATATATTTATTCCACCTAGCTTGTTGATTAGTACTTTAGCTGTTTTTTTTCCTATACCAGGAACTCCAGGAATATTATCTGACTTATCGCCCATTAGTGCTAAATAATCAATGATCAATTCTGGTGGTACACCAAATTTATGTTTTACTTCTTTGGGTCCTAAGATGGTATTAGATATTGTGTTAATTAAATTAATTTGATTTGAAACTAACTGTGCCATATCTTTGTCGCCAGTACTAATTAAAACATTACTACCAGAGTACGCAGCTTCCTTCGCTAAGGTGCCAATCACATCATCAGATTCTACACCTTGCACCATAAGTATTGGTAATCCCATAGCTTTAATAATTTCATATAAAGGGTTAATCTGACAATATAGATTATGTGGCATTATAGTACGGTTTTTTTTATAATCTTTATATAATTTATGACGAAATGTTAAACTTTGATCATCAAAAATAACTGCTATTTTGTTAGTATGGTATTGTAATAATAGTTTATTTAACATATTTATCATACCGTAAATTGCACCAGTAGGTTCACCATATTTATTAGTTAGCTGTGGAAAAGCATGATAAGCACGGTAAAGATAGAATGAACCATCGATTAAAAGTAAATTATTGTTTACCATATATAATACTATATACCATATAATTAGTTATTTTGTGTTAAATAAATTTTATTTCAATGACCCTAGTCAGGTACTATATTTATATTTATATATTTTATAAAATAATTAATTTAAATAAATTATATGATTTATAAAATAAATTATTTTGTTACTGCTTATATATAAGCAGTATACTGTAAATGCTAGACTTGAACAGTCCTAACTAGTTAGTTACTAATAACTAATAATTGATATATTTTACATAAAAAGGTTATTTTTATTTTTAAATTATGAGCTATCAGGTACTTGCACGTAAGTGGCGTCCACAAAACTTTTCTGAAGTCGTCGGTCAAGAACATGTTATTACTGCGCTGACTAATAGTTTGGTGTTAGGAAGAATTCATCATTCATATCTATTATCTGGTACTCGCGGAGTAGGTAAAACAACTATTGCACGCTTACTAGCTAAATGTTTAAATTGTGAAAAAGGGATAACTACTATTCCATGTAGTGAGTGTAAAAGTTGCCGTGAAATTACAAATAATTGTTTTGTTGATTTCATTGAGATAGATGCTGCCTCAAGCAGCAAGGTAGAAGATACTCGTGAAATTTTAGATCATATACAGTATGTCCCCACAAACGGTCGTTTCAAAATATACCTAATCGACGAAGTACATATGTTATCTAGACATAGTTTTAATGCGCTGCTAAAAACTCTAGAAGAGCCTCTTGCACATATTAAATTTCTGCTAGCTACTACTGATCCACAAAAGATACCTCTTACTATTTTGTCAAGATGTCTACAATTTCATCTAACTACTCTTAATATTAACCAAATATGTAACCAGTTAAGTAAAATATTAACTGCTGAAAAAATTAATACCGAACAGCGTGCATTAAAACTAATAGCACGTGCAGCATATGGTAGTATGCGTGATGCACTAAGTATTACTGATAAAGCTATTGCTATTGGTCAAGGGATAGTAAGTGTAGAAGCTGTTAGTGTAATGCTTGGTACTATTAATACAGAACAATCATTAGCATTAATAGAAGCATTAGTAAATAAAAATGGTTCAAATATGATGAAACAGCTAGCTAAATGTGCAGAACTAGGTATTAACTGGGACAATTTATTAGTCGATATATTATCTATTCTACATCGTATTGCTTTAGCTCAGATAGTCCCTGAGACAAAATACTATGATGATTATCTTAATAATAAACTTATACCTAATATACTTAATTTAACAAAAATGATTTCACCAGAAGATATACAACTATTTTATCAAATTATTCTAATTGGTCGCAAAGAACTACCTTATGCGCCAGATCAGCGAATGGGGGTAGAAATGACTATGTTGCGTGCGCTAGCTTTTCACCCTGTATCAATAAACCAAACATCATTTTCGGCTGCATATATCAATAATAATTGATAAAAAAATTATTAATGTTTGACAAGTAACGACTTATTAAAATAAAACAATAAGCATACGACTACAAATTTTGTCTATGCCGTATTAAATGAATATAAATTCAATCAATCTAAAAAATTATCCAGCAAATCCAAGCCTATCTAATATAAATTACTGGATTGATACTAATGTTTATCGGCATATATTAATTATTATTCTACATAGAGAGATTAAATAATGTTTAATAAAGATGGAATTAATGATCTGATGAAGCAAGCACAACAAATGCAGGACCAAATGCAAAAAATACAAGAAGAAATAGCTAAAATAGAAGTTATTGGAGAGTCAGGTGCTGGTCTAGTGCAAGTAACAATAAATGGAAACCATAATTGTCGTGGCATAAAAGTAGATAAAAGTTTACTAGATGATGATAAAGATATGTTAGAAGATTTGATTGCTGCTGCATTCAACGATGCGACTCGTCGTATTTCAGAAATACAAAAAGAAAAAATGACATTAGTTTCTAGCAGCATGTCGCTTCCGTTTGGTTTTAATTTACCATTTTAAGTTTAAGGCTTTAATAAATTTAACTTACTATAAGCCAATAGTATTGATTATATACCGCCCAATAAGTAACATGGGCGGAAATTGCTACTATTTGCTAGTTAGTTTTTATGCTACATATTAGTTTTGAGATAAAATCTACTATTCTTTGTAAGAATCTGCTTGAAAGATTATTCACTGATCCCCATTAATTCATAATTACCTGATTTGCACCTATCTATTTAAGTATAGATAATAGAGGTTATTATTAGTATGAAAGAAAAAGAAACAAGAGGATTTCAATCAGAAGTAAAGCAGTTACTTAATCTAATGATTAATTCCCTTTATTCAAATAAAGAAATTTTTTTGCGTGAACTAATTTCAAATGCTTCAGATGCTGCAGATAAATTACGTTTTCGTGCTTTAGAACAACCTGACCTATATGAAGGAAATGGTGAACTACGTGTGCGCATATTATTTGATAAAGACAAACGTACTATTACGCTGATCGATAATGGTATAGGAATGCAGCGTAATGAGGTAATAGATAATCTAGGTACTATTGCGAAATCTGGTACTAAAGCTTTTCTTAACTCTATGAGTACAGATAATGTTAAAGATAACCAGTTGATTGGCCAATTCGGTGTTGGCTTTTATTCTGCATTTATAGTAGCTGAAAAAGTAATAGTAAGCACTCGTGCTGCAGGTACTACTTATGATCAAGGAGTATATTGGGAATCTACTGGTGAAGGTGATTATACCATAGCATCTATTAATAGACCTGAGCGTGGAACAGAAATTACCTTGTATCTACGTAAAGGTGAAGAAGAATTTCTAAATGAATTAAGAATAAAAAATATTATTAGTAAGTACTCTGATCATATTAGCCTACCGATTGAGATGTTAACTAATATTAATCAAGATACAAAAAATAAAGCAGATAACAATGAAGATAAAAAAGATGTCGTCATCGGTAACTGGGAAACCATTAATCAAGCTAATGCACTTTGGACTCGTAATAAATCTGATATAAGTAATGAAGAATATAAAAATTTTTACAGGCATATTTCCCATAATGTTAACGAACCACTAATATGGAGCCATAATCGTATTGAAGGGAAGCAAGATTATACTTGCTTACTTTATATCCCAGCTGATGCCCCTTGGGGTATTTGGAATAGAGATTATAAATATGGTCTAAAACTATACGTTAAGCGTGTGCTTATAATGGATGACGCAGAATATTTTCTACCTAACTATCTACGTTTTATAAAAGGGATAATAGATTCAAACGATTTACCACTGAATATTTCGCGTGAAATACTACAAAATAGTAGAATCACGCAAAGCTTAAAAAGTGCTATTATTAAACGTATTCTATCTATGATAGAAAAATTAGCAAAAAATAAAGAAAAGTACAATTCTTTCTGGAAAAATTTTGGCATAGTTATAAAAGAAGGACCAGCTGAAGATCCATCAAATATTTCAATAATAGCAAAACTACTTCGTTTTGCATCTACTTATTGTAATAGTGATCAACAAACAGTATCACTAGATGAGTATATTAGTAGAATGCTTGAAAAGCAGGATAAGATTTACTACATTAGTGCAGATAGTTACGCTGCAGCAAAAAGTAGCCCACATATAGAATTATTACAAAAAAAAGGAATAGAAGTTTTATTACTATTTGATCGTATTGATGGATGGATGATGAACTATCTAACAGAATTTAACGGAAAGTTATTCCAGTTAGTAAGTAAAGCTGATCTCAACTTAGATAATATTTCTCAGGAAAATGTAGCTGAAAATAAAGAAATAGAAAAAAAAGCTTGGGAGCCATTTATTAATCGTGTCCAAAGTTATTTGGGTAACAGAATTAAAGAAGTACGATTAACAAATCGTTTAACTGATACACCAGCTATTGTTACCATAGAATCTAACGATATGACAACTCAGATGGCTAAACTGATCGTAGCAGCAGGCCATATGAAACCTGAAATAAAGTATATTTTTGAAATTAATCCAGAACATAAACTAGTTAAACTTGCAGCAAATATTAATGATAATAAAATATTTAATGAATGGGTAGAACTACTATTTGATCAAGCTCTATTTATTGAGTGTGGAACTTTAGAAGATCCTAATAAATTTGTGCGGCGTATTAATAATTTATTAACCAATATAACAACTACTACTTAGTTTAACTAAGTAAGGAAATTCATTAATGCGTATTATTTTACTAGGAGCTCCTGGTTCTGGTAAAGGTACTCAAGCAACATTTATTATGAAAAAATACGGTATTCCGCATATTTCAACAGGAGCTATGTTACGTGCTGCGGTTCATAAAAACACTGCATTAGGAAAACAAGTTAAAGTTATTCTGGATGCAGGAAAACTAGTAACTGATAACTTAGTAATTAAGTTAGTAAAAGAAAGAATTAGACATAAAGACTGTAGTAATGGTTTTTTATTAGATGGTTTTCCCCGTACTATTACTCAAGCTGAAGCAATGAAAGTAGCTGGAATACAAGTAGATATCGTGCTTGCTTTAATTATTTCTGATGATATTATCATTAACCGTATTATTGGTCGTAGGGTTCATGAACCTTCTGGCCGTGTTTATCACATTAAATTTAATCCTCCAAAAAAAGATAATATAGATGATGTGACTGGTGAAGTTCTAACTATACGTAAAGATGATAAGGAAGAAATAGTACGCCAACGTCTAGCAGAATACGCTCAACAGACCGAACTACTAATAAAGCACTATAGTAGTAAAAAAAATAAAACAATAAATTCTACTAGTTTTTTTTCTATAAACGCACAACGTAATATTAGTGAGGTAAGTAGAGAAATAGTTAATATTATTGGAGGAATTGATAATTAATAATTATCCTAACTGTTTTATAGCCCAATCAATTCCCAACTTATATTCAACTGGTAAGTGTTGCTGAAGGTACTGTAAACTTTTATTTAGTCTATCATGATCAGGATGACAAATATTTATGTGACCGACCTTACGTCCAGGACGTACTTTTTTATCATACCAATGTAGATTCACTAATGGATCATACAACCAATTATTATTTATATCTGTACCTATGATGTTAATCATTACTGATGGTGCTGTAATAATAGGTGTTGGTAGCGGTAAATTAATAATAGCACGTAAATGTAGTTCAAATTGACTAATTGATGCACCATTTTGTGTCCAATGACCGCTATTATGTACACGCGGTGCTAATTCATTGATAAGTAAATTATTTCCTATTAGAAAACACTCCATAGCCATTACGCCAACATAATTTAGTTTGTTTAAAATTAAACCTAGCATTTTTTCAGCATTTTTTTGTAAAGTATTATATTGATATGGAAAAACAACACAAACTCTTAATATACCATTTTGATGAAAATTTTTTGTTAATGGATAGAAAACAATAGTACCATTCGTACTCCTAGCACCTAATATTGATATTTCTTCGTCAAAATCAATACCTTTTTCTACAATACACTGACCATAACATTCAAGCGGTAGTATTATTTTTTCGCCAGAACGAAACTGCCATTGACCACGTCCGTCATACCCACCTAATCTACATTTAACTATAGCAAAATAGTTAAATAAAACCAAAATGTCTTGCAATTGCTTAATATTGTGTAGTTGTTTCCAAGGTGCTGTTGCTAAATTTAGTTTATTAAGCAATTTTTTTTGCTTTAATCTATCTGATAGAATATTAAATAATTTAATATTAATAAAATTATTATTGTTAGCTAATTTTCTAGTAATTTCATTATCTGGCCATCTTTCTATTTCTGCAGTAATAACACTGTTATGAAATAATATTGATTCTACTGGCTTAGTAGTGTCTACGCTTATTGGAAAAACAGAAATCCCTAATTGCTCACCGGCTTGATGTAACATACTACCTAATTGTCCATTTCCAAGAACTACAACTGACTTCAATTTTTTTTCCTCGGATCGGAGTTAATAAGAATATCTTCAGTTTGTTGTGTTCTCCATTTACTGAGCTTTACATAAATAGAGGCATCATTTAATGCTATAATTTGCGCAGCAAATAATGCTGCGTTAATAGCACCAGATTTTCCAATAGCCAGTGTTCCTACTGGAATCCCGCTAGGCATTTGAACAATTGAGTATAGACTATCAATTCCGCTTAGCATAGTACTTGGTACTGGCACTCCTAATACTGGTAATAAAGTTTTAGCTGCTAGCATACCAGGAAGGTGTGCAGCACCTCCTGCTCCAGCAATAATAATCTTATAACCATTGATTGCTGCCTGTTCTGCAAATAAAAATAGCTTATCTGGAGTACGATGTGCGGAAATAATTTCAACATCAAAGGAAATACCTAGCATAATTAGCATTTCTGCTGAAAATTGCATTGTTTTCCAGTCACTTTTGGAACCCATGACAATAGCTATTTGTACTGATTCACTATTAGATGTCATTCTATTAAAATTCCTTATCAAATTAATTAATAATTATGTGATAAATTTGACATAAGTAGTTGACTTTTAAAAAAGTAATCATTTTAATTTAATTAGTATAGAATACAAATTTACTTTAGTAATAAAAATAAATTATATTTTAAGTAAAATCATAAAACAGAATTTTTATGTTAAATATTTTTAATACTTTTACAAGAAAAAAGAAAAATTTATACCTATTAATACTGGTAAAGTAGGTTTGTACGTATGTGGTATTACTGCATATGACCTATGTCATATTGGACATGGGCGTACCTTTGTTGTATTTGACATAGTTACTAGATATTTACGTTATTGTGGTTATGAAGTTAATTACATACGAAATATAACAGATATTGATGATAAAATTATTAAACGTTCTGCTAAAAATGGCGAAACTATCAAGCAACTTACCGATAAAATGATAGCTGAAATGTACATTGATTTAGATAAACTAAATATTTTACGTCCTAATGTCGAACCAAAAGCTACACAGTATATAACAGATATCATTCACTTAATAAGTTATTTAATTAATAATAAATATGCATATGTATCTACTAATGGTGATGTTATGTTTGCAGTACACAGTGCACATAATTACGGAATGTTATCTCGTCAAAATATAGATAAGTTAAAAATTGGATCAAAGTTTAAAACAAATGATGTAAAACTTAATAAAATTGATTTTGTACTATGGAAAATATCTAAATATGGTGAGCCAAGCTGGTCTTCACCTTGGGGTAACGGTCGTCCAGGTTGGCATATTGAGTGCTCTACTATGAGCTATAAAAATTTAGGTAAATATTTTGATATCCACGGCGGAGGATTAGATTTAATTTTTCCACATCATGAAAATGAAATTGCACAGTCAACTTGTGCATATAATAGTCCTTACGTTAACTACTGGATGCACTCTGGTCTGGTCATGATTGGAAAAGAAAAAATGTCTAAATCATTGAATAATTTTTTGACTTTACGTGATGTTATAAATTGTTATGATGCGGAAACAGTCCGTTTTTTCCTAATGTCTAGTCATTATCGTAAACCACTTCATTATAGCGAAAAAAATCTAATACAGTCTAGGGCCGCACTTGAAAGCTTGTATATAGCCATAAGAGGTACGGATAATAATATCCAACCATCAGGTGGAGAAAAATTTATACAGCAATTTACTGTAGCTATGAATAACGATTTTAATACTCCAGAAGCTTATTCAGTATTGTTTAATATCGCTCATGAAGTAAATCGTCTTAAAAAACATTTTGATAAAGCAGCAGCACAAGGAATGGCAGCTACGCTACGAAATCTAGCAAATATTCTAGGAATATTAGAATTAGATCCAGAAATATTTTTTCATGAGAAGAATTTTTATAATCTTGATAATGATAAAGCAATAATTGAAAAACTGATTCAGCAACGGAATCAAGGAAGAAAAATTGGTCAATGGGACAAAGCGGACCAAGCACGTAAAAAGCTAAATGCTATGGGCATTATACTAGAGGATACAAAAAATGGTACTACTATCTGGCGCAGATATAGGTAGCGAAAATTAATTATACATACTTTACTTTAGTAGGTGTAGGTCATTTCTTCACAAGCCTGTAAAGTGTTTTGCATAAGTGTAGCCACTGTCATCGGTCCTACTCCTCCAGGAACAGGAGTAATATAAGCAGCACGTTCTACAGCTGATAAAAACTCTATATCACCTACTAATTTACCATTTTTAAGACAGTTAATACCTACATCGATCACTACAGCATCTTTTTTTATCCAGTTACCAGGAATAAAACTAGCTTGACCTACCGCAACTACTAGTAAATCAGCATTATTTATATGCTGCGGTAAATCACGAGTTAAACGATGCGTAATAGTAACAGTACACCCAGCTAACAAGAGTTCCATACCCATAGGTCTACCAACTATATTTGAAGCACCTACAACCACAGCATTCATACCAACGGTATTAATATTATATTTTTCAAGTAGTGTTATAATGCCACGCGGGGTACAAGGACGTAGTCTAGGTGCGCGTTGACATAGGCGACCAATATTATATGGGTTAAAACCATCAACATCTTTATTAGGAGCAATACGCTCTAAAACACTCCTATTATTAATCCCTGCTGGTAATGGTAACTGTACTAGTACTCCATCTACCCTATTATCAGCATTTAATTGATCAATCAAAAATAATAATTCAGATTCTTTTACAGTATTTGGTAAATCATAATAACGAGAGATAAAACCGACTTCTTCACATGCTTTGCGTTTATTAGCAACATAAATTTTTGAAGCTGAATTACAACCAACTAGTACTACAGCTAGACATGGTGCAGTTTTTCCTGACTGTACACGTATTTCTACAAGTTGTTTAACTTCACTTATAATGTTCCTAGCAACTTTTTTACCATCAATTATTTTTGCAACCATTTTAATAAATTATCCATAATGTTAATAGTTAATAATATAAAAGCAATTGACTAAATAGTTAGCCTAGGTATAATAAAAATAACATCATAAATTAATATAAATAATACATAATAGATAATTATAATATATAGATCTATATCTATCATGCGCCCTTAGCTCAGTAGGATCAGAGCAACGGCCTTCTAAGCCGTAGGTCATAGGTTCAAGTCCTATAGGGCGTACTCTATATAATACTTAGACTAAACTGATAGTAATTATTTTTATTACTTAACAGCAAGTACTCAACAGCAAGCAGTAAGTAAATAACTGTTTCTTAAGATAATATTTATATATTATATATTACCACATAACATACAATACCTCAGTTAATTAGTTAATTGATACTACTTTTTATATAAAAATTATAAAATAAAGTCACATGTAAACATTAAAAAAATTTTCACTATATACATAAAAATTTTTTCACTTAATCTTTAGTTAAGTAGGAATAAATGAAAAATAATTATTATGATGAAAATAATAAAATTAGCTCAGACATATTATTCGATAAAATCAATATAATAAAACAAAGATGCGATACTCTCAATGTACTTCGTATTAATAGGGCTTTAGTAACAATGAAGCCTAATTTTCAATATGTGTATAGTATAGTACCTACTTTATTACATTGTAATCATCATCTGCTTCCAGGATATTTAGATAGTACCGTACCACACGGTATATGTTTATTTACATTAGAGAAACACCATAAAATTTTTTTATATAAAATACTAAATACTGATAGTGAATTTGTTAATACCAATAGTGAAAAGCCTATTACTAGCGTTTACTCAATGGGTAGTACTTCATCTATAGGACAAAATAATAATTCAGATATAGATATTTGGGTCTTTTATCAATCTTGGCTTAATAATGAAGAACGTACAAAGCTACATATTAAATGCGCTCTAATTAAAGAATGGGCTGCTACTAATAAAGGAGTAAATTTACATTTATTTATTTTAGAAGAAAATAGTTTTATTGAAAACAAAGATATTAATAGTGATAGCTATCTTGTTATAAATAATATTTTTGTACTAGAAGAATTCTATCGTACTGCTGTACATATGAGTGGTAAAAAAATTATTTGGAATATAGTACCAATTGAGGAAGAACCTAACTATGATAAATATATATTATCACTATACAAAAATGGTATTTTTAGCCATCAAGAATGGTTTGATTTAGGTAAAATTGGAACTATATCTATTAATAATTACTTATATGCTAGTAGATATCAGTTACATAAAAGCATTTATTATCCCTATAAATCAGTATTAAAAATGCTACTTTTGGAAGCATATTCTTGGGAGTATCCAAATCCCAAACTCTTAGCCATGCATATCAAGCGTTTGCTGCATAATAATAAAAAAATTTTATACTATTTTGATCCATATTGTATGCTGCTAGATAGAATTACATACTACTTATATCAAATTAATGATTTAACTAGGCTTGACCTAGTTCGCCGTTGTTTCTATTTAAAAGTTAGTGAACAATTATCTACCAGCCTATCTAGTAGTAGTATTAATTGGCGACGTAAAATTATGATGAACCTTGTTAAGAATTGGGGTTGGAACTTCGAACGTGTACGTATGCTAGATAATTATATAAATGTTAATAGAAAAAATATAGAAATTAATGAAGAATTATTAGATGCTATGATACATAGCTATCATAAACTGATGTTTTTAATTAAAAAAAAACAATGCACTTAGTATTAAGTTTTATAAGAAAACAATATTAATTAAATGTTTATTTAAATTTTTATAAATTAATTAACAGTTAATATCTTTTAATATCTTTTATAAGTAAAATATTTATATAAATTTGTTATATATATTTTATGATTATATATAAGATATATATGTATGTTTATATTTTTTAATAAATAAAATAAGTTATTTAACTCAACCAACTATAGCAGGGAGTGATATCTGCAGTTATATAAAATGCATAGTCTCGGTAATGACTTTATTGTTGTAGACTTAGTGAAAAAAAAATTTTTTTATCATCTTCTTATACTCTCCTAAAAGATTAGTAGGAGTTGATCAACGACTAATAGTTAAACTACCTAATAATCCTGCAGTATATTTCAATTATAGTATTGTTAATGCTGATGGTAGGTAGCGAAGTATAACCATGTTGTAACGGCGCTCGCCGTTTTGCACTTTTAGTACTTATAAAAAACTTAACTAATAAAACTTAAATATAAGTTAGTACTAAAATTTAACTGGTCGTACTTACAGTGATATAAAATTATATTATCAGTGTAAATATGGGAAAAAAAAATTTAACTAAATAAAATTTAATTTTTTGCAACTAGTAAATATAAAAAATACATTATGCATACATATAAAAATTATATTTTTTGTCATTTTGTATCTATTGATAATCAACATGGCGTAATTATAGTTTATAATTTATATAGGACGCCTATTGCTTTTATTAGTGATATACATACTATAACAATATAAGCTATTTATATAAATAGCCAATATTAGTTTTATTTATGCAGATTATAAACATATAAAAAATACTACTAAGTAAGTTTAAACGGATAGTTGGAGTTGTAGTGGCGCCTGTGCAGCAGTAGCAATTTGTCTTAACCATTTTATAATTTATTTATAAAAATCTTACTTTACAATAACAGTAACCCACTTTTGGTTTTGTCCATTAAATTAATATTTTTTTTTTAATATTATATATAAATAATAACTATTTACCTACCTATCTACTAAGCAATAGCCTTGCTTGCAATGATATTAAAAATAAAAAAAGGAAAATATAATGTATTTTTATCGATGTTTACATTCTTTACGTGCATTAACTTTTGATCTAGATAATACATTATATGATAATACAGCTGTGATTACACGTACTGAGCAGGAGCTAATAATATTTTTGCAAAAGTATCATCCAGCGCTACAAGGACTAACACTTGACACTTACCAAAGTGTGCACCAAGAACTACGTAAAATTGAGCCGGAGATTTATCATGATGTAACATATTGGCGCTGGCGTTCAATTAAGCAAGTTATGCTTAATGCTGGTCTAAGTGAAAGTCAAGCATATTATGGTGCTAATAATACTATTAATATGGTTCTATACTGGCGTAATAAAATTACAGTTTCGTCTACTACACATAGCATATTAACTAAACTTAGTAGCAATTGGCCATTAATAGCAATTACTAACGGTAATGCAGACCCTACTGCTTTTGGATTATCAGGTTATTTTAGCTATGTTTTACGCGCTGGCCGCAATGGACGCGCTAAACCTTATAAAGATATGTACCAATCGGCAGCAAGATTATTAAAATTACCATTAATAAATATTTTACATGTAGGTGATGATTTATATGCAGATATAAATGGTGCTATTGGTTGCGGTATGCAAGCTTGTTGGATTAACAATTCTAGTAGTAATATTAGGCAAATAGTAAATACTACATTATTACCACATATTGAAATATCTAGGTTAGTATCTTTAGAACAATTACTATAATTAATATTTATTATATTTTTTAAAAATAATATAAAAGGTAATCTGCAATATGCATATTTCTGGTCTATTGAATAGTTTAAATAATCAACAAAGAAAAGCTGTCTCAGCACCAATAGGTAATATTATGGTAATAGCTGGTGCCGGTAGTGGTAAAACTAGAGTGATTGCACATCGTATTGCATGGTTAATTTCAGTAAAAAATTGTTTGCCATCTTCTATTTTAGCAGTAACTTTTACTAATAAATCAGCAGAGGAGATGCGTAGTAGAATAGAAAATATAATAGGTGATCATTCTTCTGGAATGTGGATAGGAACGTTTCATAGCTTAGCATACCGTATTCTACGGATAAACTATATTAATGCTCATTTACCTAAAAATTTTCAAGTTATCGATAGCGAAGATCAACTAAAATTAGTAAAAAATATTATTCGTTACCTTAATTTAGATGAGACAACATGGCAACCATGTCAAGCTATGTGGTATATAAACAAAAACAAAGATGAAGGTAGGCGTCCAAACAATATTAATAATTATTATAACAAGTTTGAAGAAACTTGGTTTAGTATTTACAAAATTTACCAGGAGATATGTAATAATACTGGACTAGTAGATTTTGCTGAATTAATACTAAGAGTTTATGAGATGCTAATAAATAATAGTAATATAATGCAATATTATCGTAATAAATTTACTACGATTTTAGTAGATGAATTTCAAGACACAAATAATATTCAGTACTACTGGATTAGAATGTTAGCAGGTAATAAAGGTAATGTCACAATTGTTGGTGATGATGATCAGTCCATTTATCGTTGGAGGGGGGCGCAAGTAGAAAATATACAGCGTTTTATTAATGATTTTCCTAAAGTAAAAATTATCTGCTTGGAACAAAACTACCGCTCTACTAGTAATATTTTATATGCAGCTAATCAATTAATCGCTAATAATATTGGTAGTAGAATTACTAAAAATCTTTGGACAAACAATGCAGTAGGAGAACAAATTACTATATACTGCGCTCTTAATGAACTAGACGAGGCAAAATTTGTCATTAATTGCATTAAAATTAACAAAAAAAATGGTGGTTTACTCCAAGAGTGCGCAATTCTATATCGTAATAATGCACAATCAAGAGTGATAGAAGAATCACTAATCAATATGAAAATCCCTTACCATATATATGGTGGTATGCGTTTTTTCGAACGTCAAGAAGTTAAAAATGTACTAGCTTATTTGCAGTTAATTTCTAATAAAAATAATGATGCTGCTTATGAACGTATAATTAATATACCTATTCGTGGCATAGGTCTAAGAACTATAGAAAAATTACGTAATATAGCCTGTAATAGACAACTCACATTATGGCAGGCTAGTTTAGTGTTAATAAATGAGAGAATGATCTCTAATAAATTATCTTTAGCTATGCAAAATTTTATTACTCTAATAAATGAATTAGAGAGAGATACAGCCAATTTACCATTACATATGCAGACTCAATTAGTAATACAAAAATCTGGCTTATTGGCTATGTATCAAAAAGAAATAGGCGATAAAGATCAGGCTCGTATTAAAAATATTGAAGAACTTATTACGGCAGCTAAGCAATTTTACTACGAAGACAAAGATATGCTACCGTTACAAGCTTTTTTGTCCCATGTTGCTCTAGAAGAGACTATAGATAAACAAATGTTTCCTAAAGATGCTGTACAACTAATGACAATACATTCTGCTAAAGGTTTAGAATTTAAGCAAGTATTTATCGTTGGGATGGAAGAGGGAATTTTTCCTAGCCAACAAGCTCTTAATGAACAGAAAAATATCGAAGAAGAGCGACGTTTAGCTTATGTAGGAGTTACTAGAGCAATGAAAAAACTAACTATTACTTATGCTAAAAAACGTTATCTATATGGTCAGGAAGCTTATCGTCGTCGCTCACGTTTTATCAGTGAATTACCTAAACAATGCTTAGAACAATTAAATTATAAATAAATTTACTAAAAACAGTCTATGTCAAAATAGCTATTTAAAGTTATAAATAAATATTATGCTATAATTTAAAAAATATTTACAGTATTTTTACGACTAGTAATTATATATACTTCTAACATAGTAGAAGTAGTTAGCTGATCATGTTCTAATTGATGTATTTTTAGTTTGTTATCATTAAGGATAATAGGCGTATGCTGAACGCATTTCAACTGAATAATAACAGGTTATCGCGTTGTGATACTGATATACCTGGAATTTTGGTTAAATCAGTATGGATAGATTTAGTTGAACCTAGTGATGATGAGCGTAATAGAATACAGCAGGAATTAGGTCAAAACTTAGCCACACGTCTAGAACTAGAAGATATTGAGGCCTCCGCGCGTTTTTTTGAGGATGAAGAAGGTCTACATATTCACTCTTTTTTTTTCTATGCTGATGCTGAAGATCACGCTGGTAATGCAACAGTAGCTTTTACCATCCGTGAAAACAGACTCTATACTTTACGGGAACGTGAGTTACCAGCTTTTCGTCTTTATCGTATGCGTACACGTAGTCATACTTTCATCGAAAGTAATGCTTATGCATTGTTTTTAGATCTGTTTGAGACAAAAATAGAACAACTAGCAGACAAAACAGAAAATATATATAGTGATTTAGAAGCACTGAGTAGAGTTATTATGGATGGTCAACAAGGTGATGAATATGATCATGCACTAGCTACTTTAGCTGAGCTAGAAGATATAGGCTGGAAAGTACGAATATGTTTAATGGATACTCAACGAGCACTTAATTTTTTAGTTCGTAAAGCTAAATTAGCTATAGATCAATTAGATAAAGCTAAGGAAATTCTTAGAGATATTGATTCATTATTACCCCATAATGAATCTTTATTCCAAAAAGTAAACTTTCTTATGCAAGCTGCAATGGGATTCATTAATATTGAACAAAATAGAATTATAAAAATATTTTCATTAGTATCAGTAATTTTTTTACCACCAACACTAGTAGCATCTAGCTATGGGATGAATTTTGATTTCATGCCTGAATTAAAGTGGTCTTTAGGTTATCCAGGAGCCATTATTATGATGATTCTTGCTGGAATTGCTCCATACTTATACTTTAAGCGCCGTAACTGGTTATAAACATAATTATAGAATATCATTCTAAAAAAAATATTTTTCTATACATTATAGGATATCATACATTATGACTATTGTTATAAGTAAACCATATTTGCAATTAATTTCTTATTTAGTAATGTGGTGGTTTCTTATAGCTATAATCCCGTTACATTTATTTCCCTGTTTTATTGCTGGATTTCTAGCATATGAGGTAATTATATCACTTACTCCATGGTTTGAGCGTATAGTAGGTATCGGGAGTGCACGTTTATTTGTAGTTGCAATTATTACTATTTTTTTAGTAATAATAATGACATTAGGAATAATTAGAATATTAAATTTTATTACTAATGATATACAAAGTAGTATCGATATACTGGCAGAAATTAATAGTATTTTTGCTAATATACAAAATCGTATCCCAGATTGTTTATCTACTATTTTTTTACCAAAAAGTACAGAAGATTTACATCATAAAATGATTTCACTAATTGAGTCTAACTTAGTTAATATTCATACTATAAGTAGTAGTATTCTACATACTATGATAACTATTTTTATAGGTATTATACTAGGAATCTTGATATCATTACATCAATCATCAAATAGTAGTACTTATTTTATCCATCAGTTAGTAATGCGATTACGTTATTTTTCTAAAGCTTTTCGTAATATAGTGTTTGCCCAAATAAAAGTTTCATTAGTTAATACTGTATTAACCTCCATCATTTTACTAATGATTTTACCTATTTTAGGTTTAAAGCTCCCGCTAGGTAAGACGCTAATTATTTTAACTTTTATTTTTGGTTTATTACCAATGATTGGTAATTTAATATCTAACTTCATGATAATTATTTCAGCTTTTTCTGTCTCTTTAACTGTTGGCGGATTTATGATGATATACTTAATATTTATCCACAAACTAGAATATTTTATCAATGCAGAAATAGTTGGAAATAGCATTCAGGCTAAAGCTTGGGAACTATTATTGGCTATGCTTATTTCTGAAGCTGCTTTTGGCATAGATGGTTTAATAGCTGCACCAATTTACTATGCATATCTAAAAAATGAATTACGTGCACAGGAATTAATATAATTAATTTTTTATATATAGTTAAGTTAGCTTTGCTTTTATATTTTATAAATTATATATCTATATTAGTTACTTGAAGCGCATTATTTTCAATAAATATCCGCCTAGGTTCTACGGCATCGCCCATTAAAGTAGAAAAAATATAATCAGCAGCAATAGCATCTTGTACTGTAACACGTAGTAAATTACGACGTTCTGGATCCATAGTTGTTTCCCATAATTGCTCAGGATTCATTTCTCCTAGACCTTTATATCGCTGTATTGTAAGACCACGAAGAGAATCTTTTACTAGCCATTCTATCGCTTGTTCAAAAGTGTTTACTAACTGACGACGTTCACCACGCTCAATATAAGTATTAGGCTTTATTAAATTATTTAATTTTTCTCCTAATTTTGTTAATTTTATGTATTCATTACTATTAATGAAATCTAAGTCTAGTAAATAATATTTTTCTATACCTTTAGTATTAACAAAAATTATCGGTTCGAATAGTAGTAATTCACTATTTTCTTGTACCTTACCAGTATAATAAATACCATTCTTATTAATGACTTGCAATAGTAAATTTATCCAGTTAAGAACTATAACTGAATTTTTCATATCAGTTTGTTTTAGCATTGGATGATACATTAAATGTTTTAGTAAAATACGAGGAAATCTGTGCTCAATATTTTTGATAATTTTTTGTACTAGGTAATACTCTATTACTAAATTTTTTAGTTTTATTCCAGATAAAGTCTGCATACTTGAATAGAATTTAGCTTCTTTTATAGCGAGTGTTATTTGATATTGTTCTAGAGCATCATTATTTTGAATATACTGCTCTTTTGTACCTTTTTTTACCTTATAAAGCGGCGGCTGAGCAATAAAAACATGACCTTTATTAATTATTTCTGGCATATGACGATAAAAAAAAGTCAGTAATAAGGTACGGATATGAGAACCATCAACATCAGCATCAGTCATTATAATAATAGTATTATAACGTAATTTATTTAGGTTAAAATCATCACGACCAATGCCACAACCCAGTGCTGTAATTAATGTCGCTAATTCATTAGAAGAGAGCATCTTATCTACACTAGCTTTCTCAACATTAAGTATTTTACCCTTAAGCGGTAGTATAGCTTGATTTTTACGATTACGACCTTGTTTGGCAGAACCACCAGCAGAATCACCTTCTACTAAATATAGTTCTGAACGCATTGGATCTCTTTCTTGACAATCAGCTAGTTTACCTGGTAAACCAGCTATATCTAATGCTCCTTTACGACGTGTTATTTCTCTTGCTTTGCGTGCTGCTTCGCGGGCACGAGCTGCATCAATAATTTTGCTTACTATAATTTTTGCATCATTAGGATGCTCTAGTAAATATTCAATAAATAGTTCGTTTATCAACGATTCAACTGATGCTTTTACTTCTGAAGACACTAACTTATCTTTTGTTTGAGAAGAAAATTTTGGATCTTTTATCTTAAGAGATAATACTGCCATTAAACCTTCACGGGCGTCATCACCAGTAGCAATAACTTTAGTTTTTTTGTGGTAACCTTCTTTTTCAAGATAACAGTTAATTGTACGAGTCATAGCTGCACGAAAACCAGCTAAATGAGTTCCACCATTTGGCTGTGGAATATTATTTGTAAAGCAGTAAATATTTTCTTGAAAACTTTCATTCCACTGAAGGGCTATTTCTACATGAATACCATATTTTTTAGTAGAAAAATAAAAAATATTAGGATGAATTGGATTTTTATTTTTATTTAAAAATTCAATAAAAGCTTTAATACCACCTTTATAATGAAAATATTCTTTTTTATTATTTCTTTGATCATTTAATATAATAGAAAGACCAGAATTAAGAAAAGATAGCTCTTGTAATCTTTTAGCTAAAATTTCGTATTTAAATTCTTTATTTTTTGTAAAAATTCTATAATTAGGCCAAAAACGTACAGTAGTACCAGTTTTTGTTGTATTGCCTATTACAGTCAATGGATATTGCGGGACTCCAGAAAAATAATTTTGCTGATGTATTTTTCCTTCACGTTTTATTATTAGTTCAAGTTTTTCTGATAACGCATTTACTACCGATATTCCAACACCATGTAATCCACCTGATACTTTATAGGAATTATCGTCAAATTTACCACCAGCATGTAATACTGTCATAATTAATTCTGCTGCCGAAATTTGTTCTTCTGTATGTAAGTCAGTAGGAATTCCTCTACCATTATCTTGAACAGATATAGAGTTATCATTGTGAATAATTACTAATATTTCTTTACAATAACCAGCCAGAGCTTCATCAATCGCATTATCAACAACTTCAAATACCATATGATGTAATCCAGTACCATCATCAGTATCACCAATATACATTCCTGGACGTTTACGTACAGCGTCTAGTCCTTTAAGAACTTTTATACTTGAAGAGTCATAATAATTAGACATCCAATCTTCCTAATTATATAGTTACTAAAAACTAATTTAATTTAGTATTTTTATATATAAGTATATTACTTAATATAATTAATTTTTTAAAAGTTTTACTTAGTAAAACCTATATAATAGGTTATCAATAAATAATATATATTGTCAATATAATTAATTATATTAATTTAATACAAATTTATATTTTTATTAAAATTAATTCTTGGTTTATTGACTAATTTTTGATTATAATATTTATATATTTGTAATCAATAATATTTATTATGTTTATTTAACACTTTAATAATTTTTACTCAATATAAATTTATTAACTTTATATTTTTTAGTTATTATAAAATATTTTTCTAAGGATTAGAAATGTATAGATTAATAGAAAAAATTATCTATGAATCTAGATGGCTTTTATTTCCTGTTTATATAGGACTGTCTTTTGGTTTTATCTTATTAACTTTAAAATTTTTTCATGAAATTATTCAGTTTATCCCTAATATTTTTTCTATGCCTGAATCTAATTTAATCTTAATTGTATTATCTATGATAGATATAGCACTTGTTGGTGGATTACTAGTTATGGTAATGTTTTCAGGATATGAAAATTTTATATTACAGATGAGTTATGATAATAACAAAAAACGATTAAATTGGATGGGAAAAATGGATGTTAATTCCATAAAAAATAAGGTTGCCTCTTCTATTGTTGCTATTTCTTCTGTACATCTGTTACGTATTTTTATGGAAGCTGAGAGAACAACAGATAATAAAATTATGTGGTGTGTTATTATTCATTTAGCATTTGTGCTTTCTGCTTTTGGTATGGCCTATATTGATAAAATGAGCAAAACTAAAAATTAGTAATAATATCTATTTATATAAATATTAGATATTATAATTGGATTGGCATTACAAAATAAACTGACATATTATTAATACAATCTTCAATTTTTACACATGATATTTTATCAGAAAATTTAAAAAAAACTTTATTACATTGCAAAACTTTAAGTACATCTAAAATATAATTAATATTAAAGCTAATTTCAAATTCTTCATCTTGATATAAGACATCTAAAATTTCTTCTGCCTCTTCTTTTTCTATATTATTTGTAGTAATTTTTAATTTATTGTTATACATATTAAATGTAACACTATGAAATTTATCGTGTGATAAAATAGCAACACGTGTTAAAGCTTGTTTAAGCAACTTACAAGATACTTGCATAGTTTTATTAGTTTTTTTAGTAAAAATATGATTAAAATTTGGAAATTGTCCATCAATTATCTTAGAAGTTATAATATAGTCACCAATATAAATTTTAATATTATTACTACCAATTTTAAAAATTACTTCATTATTATTATCATCGATTATTCTTAATAATTCTATTACACTATTACGTGGTAATATTACAGAACAATAAGGTAAAGAAACTAAGTTCATTACTAAAATAGTACATATAGATATCCGATATCCATCAGTAGCAACTGTACGTATTTTATTTCCTTCTGTTTCAAATAATAAACCATTTAGATAATAGCGAACATCCTGATTAGCCATAGAGAATTGTGTAGCTTCCATTAAATGTTTTAATGTTTTTTGTTGAAGTATAAATTCTACTTTACTATTCCAATTACTTATTTTAGGAAAATTATTAGCTGCTATTGTTTGAAGATAAAATCTGCTACTACCTGAACTAATCAGTATTATATTATTTTCTAACTTTATTGATAACTGGGCGCTTTCTGGTAGCAAACGACAAATATCAAAAAATTTACGTGCACATACTGTAGTAATACCTAGTTCATCAACTTTAGTTATCAATATTCTTACTAATATTTCTATATTTAAATTTGTACCAGTTAAAAATAGATATTGTTCTGTAACATGCACAAGTATATTACCTAAAATAGGTAAATGATTACGCCCACTTAATCTACTACTAACTTGTTGTAGAGGTTTAAGTAAATTTTTTCTTTCAATAATAAATTTCATTTTAATAATACATATTAACAATTAAGAAGATAATATCTTAATTAAGTTATAAAAATCTTCTTGCATGTTACCATTTTCTTTACGTAGTTGATCAATTTTTCTGCAAGCATATAGTACAGTTGTATGATCACGTTCGCCAAAAAAATCACCAATTTCTAATAAACTATGGTTAGTTAATAACTTCGATAAAGCCATTGCCATTTGACGAGGACGTGAAACAGAACGGAAACGTCTTTTAGAGAATAAATCTGTTACTTTAATTTTATAGTATTCTGCTACAGTTATTTGTATATTATTAATAGTAACTAATTTTTTACTTAAATTTAAGTAATCTCTTAAAGCCTCTCGTACTAAATCTATTGTAATCACACTATCAGTAAATTTAGCATGAGCTATAACAAGATTCAAAGCGCCTTCTAATTCACTAATATTAGCATTTAACTGATTAGCCATAAAAACCGCTACTTCTCCTAATAAACAAATATGTTTATCATCTGCTTTTTTAATAAGAAAAGTTACACAAGTATCAATTTTTAATTTATGTTCAATAGCTACAATTAATCCCCAACTAAAACGAGATTTTAATCTATCTTCTAATCCTGTTATCTTCTGCGGATATCTATTTGATGTTATAATAATCTGTTTATTTTCTTCTAGTAAGGCATTAAAAGTATGAAATAATTCTTCTTGTGAACGTGCTTTATTAGCAAAAAATTGAATATCATCAATAATCATTGTATCTACAGATCTCAAATAGCTTTTAAATTCGTCAATTAAATTATTCTTTAGTGCTTTCACCATACTTTTGACAAATAGCTCAGCATGTATATATACTACTTTAGTATTAGATTGACGTAGACTATTACCTACTGCATGTAATAAATGTGTTTTCCCTAATCCAGTAGGTCCATATATAAATAGTGGGTTATAAATTAACCCAGGATTATCAGCTACTGTTCTCGCAGCTACCAATGCTAAACGATTAGATTGATCTGCGATAAAATTATCAAATGTATGTTTAGGATTAATGTATGAATTGTAATATAATACTTTTTTTAGTACTGTCATGTTTGGGGATTTACTGCCTACTTTGAAGCATAATAAAGGGGCTTTAGTACCACAAAAATGCAAAAGTAATTTTTTGATCTTATTAATATAGTGATTACGTACCCAATCTAATACAACTTGGTTTGGAGCATAAAGCGCTAGCTCATTTTTTTTACTCAGTTCTGCCTGTAAAGGAAGTATCCACATACTAAATTCATGAATAGATAAATTATTTTGTAGTTGGATAAGACATTGTTGCCAAAGCGAAAGTGACACGGTAAACTCCAATAAAAATTACATCAAAAAATATAGATTATATCTATAATATTGTTAATATTTTGATATATATTACCTAATGTCATATCTTACAACGTAAGTAGTTAGCTACAGACTTTAAATATCATAATGCTTATGTATATATATACATAAATTTATTTATAATATGTAATTATAGGATAAAGTAAATATTTATATGAAACGTACTTTTCAACCTTCGTTATTAAAACGTAACCGAACTCATGGTTTTCGTGCTAGGATAGCTACCAAAAATGGTCGTAAGGTTTTATCACGCCGTCGTATTAAAGGTCGATCACGTCTAACAGTATCTCATTAATTTAATTAAAGAAAACATACTGGTGGTAAAGAAGTTAACATTTGTAAGGGAGTCAAGGTTATTAAAACCTATTGATTTTGATTTTGTTTTTAACAATCCTAAATCAGTTAGGATATCATATATTACTATTTTAGGACGTATAAATAAACGAAGTTATCCTCGTCTTGGTATGATAATTTCTAAAAAAAATGTAAAATTTTCTCATGAACGTAACTTAATTAAACGCATTATACGTGAGAGCTTTCGTGTAAATCAGCATAATATATATCTAATGGATTTTATTGTTATAGCTAAAAAAGGTGTTGTTCAGATTGATAATTATTCTCTAAGAGAAGTACTAACAAAATTATGGCACCGCTATTATCGCTACTAGTAAAGCTAATAAGCTTATTGATAATACGTTGTTATCAACTAGTTATTAGTCCATTGCTAAAACCTAATTGCCGGTTTTGGCCTACATGTTCGCAATATGGTATTGAAGTAATATACAGGTTTGGGATATTTCAAGGTATTTGGTTAATATTAAAACGCTTAGTTAAATGCCACCCTTGGCATTCTGGCGGGGTAGATCTAGTACCAAAAAAAATTAATAAAAGAGAATATTAATAATGGATTCGCCACGTAATCTTCTTGTAATAGCTTTGCTGTGTATTTCTTATCTTATTTGGGAAATATGGCAAACTGACAATGATTCACAATCTACTATTAAAAATATATCAAATGTTCAAACACAAACAGTTAATAATTCTTTTAACAATAAAAAAGAACAACTTATTTTTGTTAAAACTGATGTTTTTTTAATTGCAATTAATGCCTATGGTGGTGATATTGAAAAAGCATATTTATTAACATATCCTAACCAATTAGGTTCATTAAAACCATATCAATTGCTTGATAATTCTAATGAATTTATTTATCAAGCACAAAGTGGTTTCATTGGGAAACATGGTCCAGATAATGGACAACGTCCAATGTATTATTGTAACAAAAAAACTTATTGCTTAGATGATAAGCATAATATCCTGTATGTACCACTAACTTATCAATCAATCGATGGAATTAAATATTCTAAAATATTTATTTTTAAACGAGGTGATTTTGCAATTAGAGTTAATTATTCTATTAATAATAATAGTTCTATTCCAATAGAAATTAATTTATTTGGTCAGTTAAAACAATCTGTATCTTTACCTACAAAATTGACTACAAATAGTAGTAATTATTTTTCTTTACAACCATATCGTGGGGCAGCTTATTCTTCTCAAGAAGATAGATATAAAAAATATAGTTTTCAAGAAATACAAAATAATGATTTAAGTACTCGTAGCGATAAAGGATGGATTGCAATGTTGCAGCAATATTTTGCTGTAGCTTGGATTCCGTTAACTAAAGTACATAATACATTTTATTCTAAAAATCTTAAAGAACAAGTTATTATAGGCTTTAAATCTGATCCTATTTATATAGATCCTGGTAAAACTAGTGAATTAAAATCGATTTTATGGTTAGGGCCAAAAATACAAGAAAATATGGCTGCTATATATCCTTATTTAGATCTAACAGTAGATTATGGTTGGCTATGGTTTATTTCTCAGCCTATGTTTAAATTGCTAAAATTGATACATAGCTTTATTGGTAATTGGGGATTTTCTATTATTATTATTACTTTTATTATCCGAGGTATAATGTACCCGATAACAAAAGCTCAGTACACTTCTATGGCTAAAATGATTATGCTACAACCTAAAATTCAAGCACTACGTGAACGTTTTAGTGATAATAAGCAACGTCAAAGTCAGGAACTGATGGCTTTATATAAATCTGAAAAAATTAATCCACTAGGTGGCTGCTTACCACTTATAATTCAGATGCCTATATTTTTTGCACTATATGACATGTTATCTGGTTCTATTGAATTACGTCATGCACCATTAGCTTTATGGATACGAGATCTAACAGCGCAAGATCCATATTATATTTTACCAATAATTATGGGTATTACTATGTTGTTGATTCAGAAATTATCTCCTACTACTGTTACAGATCCAATGCAGCAAAAAATAATGAAATTTATGCCAATTATTTTTACTATATTCTTTTTATGGTTTCCATCAGGATTAGTACTGTACTATACAATCAATAACTTAGTAACGATTATACAACAGCAACTAATTTATCGCAGTTTAGAAAAACGTGGAATTTTTAATTTAGATAAAAAATAAAATGAGTTCCCTAGATACTATTATTGCTCATGCGACGCCACATGGATACGGTAGCGTAGGTATTGTACGTGTTTCAGGTACTTTAACAAAACAAGTTGCATTGGAATTATTAGGTAAATTACCAAGTCCAAGACAGGCAGAATATTTACCGTTTTATGACATAAATAGAAAAATGTTAGATAAAGGAATTGCTATATATTTTCCTTGTCCTAACTCTTTTACTGGAGAAGATATTTTAGAGTTACATGGACATGGTGGTCCAGTAATATTAGAGATGCTGCTACAGCGTATATTAATGTTTCCTGGAATACGTATTGCTCGCCCCGGTGAATTTTCTGAAAGAGCTTTTATTAATAACAAAATTGATCTAACACAAGCTGAAGCTATAGCTGATATTATAGAGGCTAGTTCAATACAGGCTGCTCGTGCTGCTGTTAATTCATTACAAGGAGTTTTTTCTAAAAAAATTAATTATTTAATAGAAGAAATAATTAATTTACGTCTATATATAGAAGCTAACATTGATTTTCCTGATGAAGAAGAAATAAGTATTATTTCTCAAGAGAAAATATCAGTCAAATTAAATCAAATTATTTCTGATATTAACTTATTAATTAATAAAGCACATCAAAGTAGTTTATTACGTGAAGGAAGCAAAATAGTTATTACCGGAAAACCAAATGTAGGTAAGTCTAGTATTATGAACTTACTTACTGGTAGTGATGTTGCTATCGTAACTAAAATAGCAGGTACTACACGCGACGTATTACGCCAACAAATTAACTTAGATGGAATACCAATCAATATTATTGATACTGCTGGGTTGTGTGATGAAACTACTAATGAAGTCGAACGCATAGGTATCAATCGCGCATGGCATGAAATACAACAGGCAGATCATATATTACTAATAGTAGATAGTTGTACTACGAATTTAGAAGAACAGGAGAATTTATACAAGAAATTAATATCTCGTTTAACATACGAAAAATTATTTACAATAGTACGTAATAAAGCAGATCTATCAAACGAAAAAATAGGAAAAAATAACACCAATAAGTATTCAATAATTACTATTTCAGCATTATTAGAAGATGGTATAGAGATATTAATTGAACATTTAAAACAAAGTATAGGCTATACTTCTTTAAGTATAGAAGGTAATTTTTTAGCTCGTAGTCGCCATATAGAAGCTTTAAATACGGCAGTTAGCTATTTCTTAATAGCTAAAGAAAAATTATTTTTTCCAGAAATTATTGAATTACTAGCAGAAGATTTAAAACTTGCTCATACCGCACTTAGTGAAATTACTGGTAAATTTAGTTCTAATGACTTACTAAAAAGAATTTTTTCACGTTTTTGTATTGGTAAATAAAAATATTATTTATCTATTATATATCACATTACTTAATATTTGTTAAGTACACTACTCTACTGTAACACATTTTGCTAAATTACGTGGTTGATCAACATTAGTTCCCTTAATTAAAGCAATATGATATGCTAACATTTGCATCGGGATTGTAAATAATATAGGAGCAACTAGTTCTTCAACATTAGGTAATGAAATAATTTTCATCTCATTACTTTTAGTTAAACATATGTTCTGTTCTGCAAAAATATATAATTGCCCACCACGAATACGTACTTCTTCAATATTTAATTTAATTTTATCTAAAAATTTATTGTTAGATGCTATTATAATTACTGGCATAGTCTCATCTACTAATGCTAATGGTCCATGCTTAAGCTCCCCAGCAGCATATGCTTCTGCATGAATATAAGATATTTCTTTAAGTTTTAATGCTCCTTCCATCGCTATTGGATATAGCGTACCACGACCTAAGTATAATGCATGTTCTTTATTAATAAATGCTTGAGCTAATTTTTTAATATAATTATCTAATAATAATATTTTTTCTATACGATTTGGTAAATTAGCTAAAGCCTCAATAATATTTTTTTCAAGTATATTATTCATCTTACGAAGACGAACTATGTATGCAACAAAAATTAATAATAAAGTTAATTGTGTAGTAAAAGTTTTGGTTGATGCTACACCAATTTCTATTCCAGCATTGGTAATTAATACTAAATCTGACTCTCTAACTATTGTAGAAGAAGCTATATTACAAATAGTTAGTGATCCTAAATAACCCATTTTTTTAGCTAATCTTAATGCTGATAATGTATCAGCAGTTTCACCTGATTGAGAAATAGTAATTAGTAAACTATTTTTTTGTACTATTGATTGACGATATATAAACTCAGAGGCTATTTCTACATCACATGGTAATTCTGCTAATTCTTCTAACCAATAACGAGATACCATTGCTGAATGATAAGAAGTACCACATGCAATAATTTTTATATGTTTTATTTTGCTAAATAATATATTAATATCTGGACCTAATTCAGCCATAGTTATCATACCATAGTTAATATGACTTTCTATTGTATTTTTTATTACTAGTGGTTGTTCAAAAATTTCTTTTTTCATATAATGACAAAAATTATTTTTTTTTTGATATAATTCTTCATTATTGTTTATTTTAGACAAAGTTTCAGGTCTTTCTACAATTTGTCCTATTTTATTCCATATTTTTATAGTGGTTTTTGTAATTTCAGCTATGTCACCATCTTCTAAAAATATAAAACGACTAGTTACTTGTAATAACGCACGTTGATCTGAAGCAATAAAATTTTCCCCAACTCCACATCCTATAATTAATGGACTACCTGAACGTACTGCTACTAATAATTCTGGATTAAGACAATCCATGATAACTATACTATAATTACCACTTAATTGCGGAATAATCATTTTGATAATTTTTTCTAATTTTCCTCCTTGTTGATATTGTTCAAAATGTACTAAATGAGCAATTATCTCAGTATCTGTATCACTCACACATGTATAACCTTTTTTAAATAATTTTTGACGTAATGATTGAAAATTTTCTATAATTCCATTATGAACTACAATAATATTACTAGATATATGAGGATGAGCATTAATTTCTGTCAGATTACCATGTGTTGCCCAACGTGTATGTGCAACACCAGTTCCACCATGTAATGAATTATGTTTAACAGCTTCTGCTAATATATTTACTTTTCCCAACTTACGGATAAGTTGTAAATTATTTTGGTTATTTATTACTGCTATACCTGCAGAATCATATCCACGATATTCAAGTTGACGTAATCCTTCTAATAAAATATCTGTGATATTACGTGTAGAAACTGCACCTATTATTCCACACATAAGTTTTATTCCTAATTACTCAAAATATATTTAGTTAATAATATTAGGATGATGTGGTCTAATTTACAATTAGAAAATACAGATATATAATTTATATAATACTAAAAAATGATTTGTAATAAATTTATTTAACTGGTCGTTGCCAGTTAATAATAGGAAACTGACGTATTCTACTAATAATCATTTGATTAGAAGCTACGTCGCTTGTAACAGTAGTCCCTGCACCAATCGTAGCACTGTTACCAATTGTAATAGGCGCTACTAGTTGACAGTCTGATCCTATAAAAACATCATCTTCAATTATTGTTTTATGTTTATTAGCACCATCGTAATTGCAAGTGATGGTACCAGCACCAATGTTAACTTTTTTGCCAATAGTAGCATCACCTAGGTAGCTTAAATGCGCTACTTTTGATCTTTTTCCTAGTATCGATTTTTTGATTTCTACAAAATTACCAACAAAAGCACCTTTTAAAATTTTACTACCAGATCTAATATTAGCAAATGGACCTACAATACTTTCCATAGCTAAATATGCATTTTCAATAATAGTATATGGATGAATGACTACATTATTACTTATTACTACATTTTTTAGTATACAACCTGTACCTATTATTACTTTGTTACCAATAGTAACTTTACCTTCTATTATAACATTAGTATCAATAAAAATATCATTTCCATGTGTTAGTTCTCCTCTTAGTTCAAATCTATTTGGGTCAGCTAACATAACACCTTCTAATAATAAATTATCTGCTTGTTCTTTTTGAAAAATTCTTTCTAAAATATTTAATTCTAAGTAGTTATTAACTCCTTTTATCTCGCTTAGTCGTTCAGGATATACAAAATTAATTTTTTTTCCTTCCTGACATGCTAATTTAATAATATCAGTTAAATAAAATTCTTTAAGAAAATTATTATTTTTTAATTGGCATATCCAATGCTTTAAATCACTACTAGTGGTAACTAATATACCAGTATGAATTTCATTAATTAGTTTTTGTTGTTCATTAGCATCTTGATGTTCAATAATACCGGTAATTTTCCCATTTTTAGATAAAATTCTGCCATATCCATCTGGATTATCTACTTTTGCTATTAAAATACTAATTCCAGACTTTGGACGTATATTTAAAAGACGTTTAAGTGTTTTAAGTGAAATTAGTGGTACGTCACCATAGAGAATCAGTACTTCTTCGTTATCTTGCAAAAAAGGAAGCACTTGTTGCACAGCATGTCCTGTGCCATACTTTTCTTGTTGTTTTACCCAGTGGATAGTACTTGGTTGGATTATAAGATGCTCTTTGAATAATAGACTATTATTACCATATACTAAATAAGTACGATTAGCATTCAATTGCATAGCGGTATCTATAACATGTTGTACCATAGGTTTACCAGCTAAATGATGCAAGACTTTAGGTAAAGTAGAATTCATTCTTTTGCCATTACCGGCAGCTAAAATTATTATGCTTAAACTTTTATTTAACATAGCTGATAAATGTATTATAATTAATTAATAAAATAATAATTAATATTGTTAATTTTTTATAAAAATTACATTAATTTTTTTGTTAATTCAATTACTCTAAGCTTAGCAATAGCTTTAGCAAGTTCTACAGATGCTTTAGCAAAATTAATATCATGATGTGAATTTTTCATTTTATTTTGTGCTTGTTGCTTAGCTTTTATTGCTTTTGCTTCATCAATATCTTCACCACGAAGAGCAGTATCAGCTAGTATAGTAACATGATTAAGTTGTACTTCAAGTATTCCACCTGATAGGTAAATATATTCTTCTTGACCATTTGCTTGTACAATACGTAACATTCCAGGCTTTATTGTAGTCAATAAAGGCATATGTTTAGGTAAAATACCTAACTCACCTTCACTACCAGTAATTTGAATTTTTTGTACTAACCCGTAAAATATTTTTTTTTCAGCACTGACTACATCTAAATGATAAGTGTTAATTTTAATATTCATTTTTAATTTAAAGAATTATATATCATCAAACTATATTTGTTTATTTTTAGTTATAGCTTCATCAATAGAACCTACCATGTAGAAAGCTTGTTCAGGTAGATAATCATATTTACCGCATATAATATCTGTAAAATTACAAATAGTATCTTTCAATGATACGTATTTACCTGAATAACCTGTGAATACTTCTGCTACAAAGAAAGGTTGTGATAAAAAACGTTGTATTTTTCTGGCACGGGAAACTAAAAGTTTATCTTCTTCTGATAGTTCATCTATCCCTAATATAGCAATAATATCTTTTAATTCTTGGTAACGTTGTAGAATAGATTTTACTCCCATAGCTACTTCATAATGTTCTTGCCCTACTATTAATGGATCTAACTGACGACTAGTAGATTCTAGTGGATCTACTGCTGGATAAATACCTAAGGAAGCAATTTGACGACTTAATACTATAGTAGCATCTAAATGTGCAAATGTAGTTGCAGGCGCAGGATCTGTTAAATCATCTGCAGGAACATACACTGCTTGTATAGAAGTTATAGATCCTATTTTAGTCGAACTAATACGTTCCTGAAAAACTCCCATTTCTTCTGAAAGAGTTGGCTGATAACCTACTGCAGAAGGCATACGACCTAGTAACGCAGATACTTCTGTACCTGCTAATATATAACGATATATATTATCAATAAATAGTAATATATCTCTACCTTCATCACGAAATTTTTCTGCTATAGTTAAACCAGTAAGGGCTACTCTTAGACGATTACCAGGAGGTTCGTTCATTTGACCATATACTAGTGCAACTTTATCAATAACATTTGAAGCTATCATTTCATGATAAAAATCATTACCTTCACGAGTACGTTCACCGACTCCAGTAAATACTGAGTATCCTTTATGTTCAACAGCAATATTACGTATTAATTCCATCATATTTACTGTTTTACCAACACCAGCACCTCCAAAAAGACCAATTTTACCTCCTTTAACAAAAGGACACATAAGATCAATAACCTTAATACCTGTTTCTAATATATCTTGAGAAACAGCTAATTCTTCATATTTAGGAGGTAGACGATGAATAGGCCAACGTGTTTCTTCACCAATTGGTCCTTTCATATCTATAGGTTCACCTAGTACATTCATTATACGACCTAAAGTACAATGTCCTACTGGTACAGTAATAGTATTTTCTAAATTAGTTACTTTTAAACCTCTACGTAATCCATCAGAAATTCCCATAGCAATACAACGAACTACACCGCTACTAATTTGTTGTTCTACTTCTAGCAATAGTCTTGTAGTGGTTCCTGTGTTTACTTCAAGTGCATTATACACTTTTGGTACACAATTTTGTGGGAACTCAACGTCAACTACAGCACCGATAACTTGGATAATTTTTCCAGTAGTCATCTTTAATCCTCTTATAAGTAACCATTTACTTAAACAGCCGCTGCTCCATTAATAATTTCTGTGATCTCTTGAGTAATACTATTTTGTCTAGCTTTATTATAAATAAGTTGAAGATGTTGAATAATACTATTACCATTATCTGTTGCAGCTTTCATAGCTATCATTCTTGCTGCTTGTTCACTAGCAATATTTTCAATAACACTTTGATATATTTGTGATTCTATATAACGAGATATTATTATTTCTAATAACTTTTTTGGATCTGATTCATATATATAATCCCAGTATTTCATTTGTAAATCTATTTTTTTATCTATTTTAATAGGTAGTATTTGTAATATTTTTGGTACTTGTGAAATAGTACTTATAAAAGTATTATATACAATATATATTCTATCCAAATGTTCTTCATCATATGCTTGTAACATTACTTTTACTAAACCAATTAATTCAGTAAGTTTAGGAACTTCTGTTATACCAGTTATTTGTGCAACAACTTTAGTTCCTATTAAATTAAAAAAAGATACCGCTTTACAACCAATCAGTGCTAATTGAATTTCAATACCTTTCATTTGCCAATTTTGTATATCAATTAGTAACTTTTTAAATAAGTTAATATTTATACTACCAGCTAAACCACGATCAGTAGATACTACAAAATATCCTATATTTTTTATATCTCTTTCCTTAATATAAGGATGTTGATATTCTAAATTTCCTAGAGTTATATTACAAATAACTTGACGTATTGTTTCGACATAAGGACGACTAGCTAACATACGTTCATTAGATTTACGCATTTTTGATGCTGCCACCATTTCCATTGCTTTAGTAACTTTTTGTGTATTTTTAATACTTATAATTTTATTGCGTATTTCCTTTACACCATCCATTGTAATGTCTCTTGTATAACAAAACGTTAATTGATTGCTTGAATTAATTAATTTCAGACCAAGTTGTTTTAAACATATTAATAATTTTTTTAAACTGATCTTTAATCAATTCATCGTAATCACCGCTTTTGTTTATTTTTTGCATTAATTCATTATGTTCAAGTTTAACATAATATAAAAAATTTTTTTCAAAATTGCTAATTTGTTTAATGGCTATATCATCTAAGTATCCTTGTTCTACAGCAAAAATTACTAAAGCTTGTTCTGATATAGATAACGGATTATATTGTTTTTGTTTAAGTAATTCAGTTATGGTTTTACCATAATTAATTTGTTTACGAGTAGCATCATCTAAGTCCGACGTAAACTGAGAAAATACTGCTAACTCACGATATTGAGCTAGTGCAGTACGGATACCACTAGACATTATTTTCATAATTTTAGTTTGTGCTGCACTACCAACACGTGAAACGGAAATACCAGGGTTAACAGCTGGACGTATGCCGGCATTAAACAAATTAGTTTCTAAAAAAATTTGTCCATCAGTAATAGAAATAACATTGGTAGGAACAAAAGAGGATACATCACCAGATTGAGTTTCGATAATGGGTAATGCAGTTAAAGAACCTGTTTTACCTTTGACTTTTCCTTTAGTAAAAGTCTCTACGTAATCAGCGTTAACACGTGCTGCTCGTTCTAGAAGACGAGCATGAAGATAGAATATATCACCAGGATATGCTTCACGACCAGGTGGTCTACGTAGTAATAGAGAAATTTGACGATAAGCAATAGCTTGTTTAGATAAATCATCATAAATTATAAGTGCATTTTCTCCTATATTACGAAAATATTCACCCATAGTACATCCAGCATATGGTGCTATATATTGTAAAGATGCTGCATCAGAAGCAGTCGCAACAACTACTATAGTATTAGATAACGCATTATGTTCCTCCAATTTACGTACTACATAACTAATAGTAGAAGCTTTTTGACCAATAGCAACATAAATACATTTAATACCACTATTACGCTGATTTATAATTGTATCTATAGCTAATGCTGATTTACCAGTTTGACGATCTCCGATAATTAATTCACGCTGACCACATCCTATAGGGATCATGGTATCTATTGATTTATAACCAGTTTGAAGAGGTTCATTAATTGATTGACGTTCAATTACTCCAGGGGCTGCAGTTTCAACTGCAGAAAAAGATATTAATTTACGTTCTAATGGACCTTTTCCATCAATAGGGACGCCTAATACATTGATTATTCTACCTAATAAACCATAACCTACAGGAACTTCTAAGATACGCCCAGTACACTTAACTTTCATTCCTTCAGTTAAATGAGTATATGGTCCCATGACTATAGCACCAACATAGTCTCTTTCTAAATTTAGTGCAATAGCAAAACAATTACCAGGTAATGCTATCATTTCACCTTGCATAACATCAGATAATCCGTAAATACGAATAATACCATCATTAATAGATATTATAGTACCCTCATAATAAGCTTCACTTTCAATATTAAATTGAGCAATGCGTTTTTTAATTAATTGGCTAATTTCTGTAGAATTTAGTTGCATATTATGTTTATCTCCATTTATCATTCATACGCAAAGATATCTAGTTAATCGCTCTAGTTTCCCTGATATACTACCGTCTATAACCAAATCACCAATACGGATTATTATACCTGCTATTAAAGATGAATTAACTGTATAATTAAGCTTAATTTTACTTGAAATATGTTCTTCTATAGCTAAATAAATGTTATTTATTTGTAATTTATTTAAATTACTAGCAGTAATTATCTCTACTTCTACTAGAGAAGTATGTTTATTACTTATATTAATAAATTCTTTTAAAATAAAAGGTAAAATAATAAATTTTTTATTTTTAGATAAAAGTCTAATAAAATTTTGTCCATTGTAATTCAGTTTATTACCACAAATTTCTAAAAATATTTTTGATATAGTTTGATGTTCAATAACAGGATTATCTAATAATTTAGATAAATCATTATTTTTACTTACTTCAGCAGCATATTCTAACATTGATTGCCAATTTTCTAATTGATTATGTTCAATAGCATAATCAAAAATAGCTCTTGCATAATGTTTAGCTATAGTTATTAATGTATACATATATATATTATATAATTTTTTTAATTATATTATTAATTAATTCATTATTAATTGTTTTGTTTTTTAATGATTGATTAATGATTTTTTCTGCACTAGCTAAAGCTAAATCAATCACTTGTATTTTTAATTCTTCATATATTTTTTTTCTTTCATAATCTATTTGAATTTTAGCTTGATCTAAAATTTTTTTACGTTCTATTTCAGCTTCCTGTTTAGCTTTATATATTAATTGATCTTTATTTTTATTTGCTTGTTCAATAATTTCTTTAGCTTTTAATTTTATCTGTAATATATATTCTGATGTTTGATCTTTAGTAATTAGCAGCTCTTGTTTAGCTTTTTCTATAGCAGCGAAACTATCAATAATATCTTTTTGGCGTTTTTCTATGGATTTAATAATAGGTGGCCAAATGTATTTCATACAAAAAACAACAAAAAATATAAATGCTATAGCTTGTCCAAAAATAGTTGCATTTAAGTTCATAACACTATTCTCTAATTAAATTAAGCTACAGCGAATATAATATATAAACCTAATCCTACTGTAATCATAGGAATAGCATCGACTAAACCCATAATAATAAAAAATTGAGATCGAAGAATTGGAATTAAATCAGGTTGGCGTGCTGCTCCCTCTAAAAATTTACTACCTAATATACCAATACCAATAGCAGCACCAATAGCTGCTAGACCCATCATTATAGTAGCAGCAATATATAATAAATTAACATTTAAAATATCCATAATATTATCCTAAAGTTTTGTAATTGTTTAAAATTAATCATGTTTTTCATAAGCCATAGCAATATATATTATAGTTAATACCATAAATATAAAAGATTGCAATGTAATAATAAGTACATGAAAAATAGCCCAAGGTAAATTAAGCATCCATTGAGCCCACCATGGTAATAGACTAGCAATCAAAATAAAAATTAATTCACCTGAATATATATTTCCAAATAAACGAAGAGATAAAGATATAGGTTTAGAAAATAAACTAATACATTCAATAATTAAATTAATTGGAATAAAAATAGGATGATTAAATGGTTGCATAGTAAGTTCTTTTATAAAACCATTAATTCCTTTTACTTTTATACTATAAAAAAGTATAAGAACAAATACTCCAATTGCCATTGAAAATGTGATATTAATATCAGCAGAAGGGACTACTCTTAGTAAGTTAATATTAAATAAATATTTAGCCACATAAGGTAAGAAATCTATTGATATTAAATCCATTAAATTCATTAAAAATATCCAAACAAATGTAGTTAAAGCCAGTGGTGCAATAATATTATTTTGGTAATAAAAAATATCTTTAACATTTTTATCTATAAAGCTTACTATTAATTCTATAAAAATTTGCATTTTACTAGGGATACTATTATTAGTATTAGTAGCTTTATTAGCTTTTATTGCTACTAAGCTAAATATTAAGGAAAATATTATTCCTAATAAAAAAGAAAAAAAAATTGAATCAATATTAAGTATCCAAAATGATGGTACTTTGTCATTGGTAATTAATTTTAAACTTGATAAATCAAGTTGTAGATGATGTAAATGATGATTAATATATTCTTTTGAAGTTATTATTACTCCTGAGGTTAATGTAACCATAGTATTTTCCTAAATTTTATAATTTAATTTTAATTAAGTTTATTATTTAAATGAATATATATATTATATAAATTTAAATAAAAGTGTGTTTTGTTTGTAATAATCCATGTTTTTTTAGCCAAATTAATAGAATAGATATGGATGTTGGTGTAATACCTGAAATACGAGATGCTTGTCCAATAGAATAAGGTTTATAATCATTTAATTTTGATTTAACTTCATTAGATAATCCAGAGATTACATTAAAATCTATATTTTTTGGTATAAGTGTATTTTCATGATGTAATTTACGAAAAATATCTTCTTCTTGTCTAAGAAGATAACCTTCATATTTTATTTGTATTTCAATTTGTTCTGCTGCTTTTTGATTTTTTAATGGAGGACTGAAATATGGTAAATTCGTTAATAATAAATAAGTTATTTCTGGTCTACGAAGTAAATTTTCACCATTAGTTTTATTTTTTAAAGGTGTATTTAATAATTTATTAAGATATTCTATACCTTTTGTATTAGGAGAAACATGAATATTACGTAAACGCTGACGCTCACGCTCAATCGATTCTCTTTTATAACAAAAAGAATTCCATCTTCTATCATTTACTACACCAAGTGTTCTTCCTATATCTGTTAGACGAAGATCTGCATTATCTTCACGTAAAGTTAGTCTGTACTCAGCACGAGAAGTAAACATACGATATGGTTCTTTTGTACCTAGTGTACAAAGATCATCAACTAAAACACCAAGATAAGCTTGATTACGACTTGGTATCCAACCTTGTTGTTTTTTTGAATATCTTGCGGCATTAATACCAGCAATTAAACCTTGCGCTGCAGCTTCTTCATAACCAGTAGTACCATTTATTTGCCCTGCTAAAAATAATCCAGAAATAATTTTACTTTCTAATGTTAATTGTAAATCACGAGGATCAAAAAAATCATATTCTATAGCATAACCAGGTTGTAAAATTTCAGCTTTTTCTAAACCTTTTATTGATTTAATTATTTTAATTTGAATATCAAATGGTAAACTAGTAGAAATACCATTAGGATAAATTACTTGACTATTTAGTCCTTCTGGTTCAAGAAATATTTGGTGTGAATTACGATGAGCAAAGTTAATAACTTTATCTTCAATAGAAGGACAATAACGAGGTCCTATACCTTTAATAGTGCCATTATATATTGGACTTTGATGTAAATTATTTATAATAATTTCATGAGTATTATTATTAGTATAAGTGATATAACAAGGTACTTGCTGCTGATTATTAGTTATATCTTCTAAAAAAGAAAATTTTGGTAAAGGATTATCACTATGTTGCGCAGTTAGTATACTAAAATTTATACTAGATGCCTTAATACGTGGTGGAGTTCCAGTTTTTAATCTTTTTGCTCTTAATGGAAGTTTACGTAAATTGCTCGATAGAGAAACTGATGATACATCTCCAATACGACCCCCGCAAGAATGATTTAGACCAATATGAATTTTACCATCTAAAAATGTCCCTACCGTTAACACAACTGATTTAGCGTAAAATTTTAATTGATTGTTTGTAATGACACCAATAATATTATTATTATTAATAATAATATCTTCTACACTGTATTCTAGAATAAATAAATTCCTTTGTTGTTGTAGAAGATGATATATTGCTTTTTGGTAAAGAATTCTATCTGCTTGTGCTCTAGTTGCTCTAACTGCTGGTCCTTTACTAGTATTTAGTACTCGAAACTGAATACCTGCATAATCAATGGCTTGAGCCATTATACCACCCATAGCATCAATTTCTTTAGTTAGATGTCCCTTACCAATTCCACCTATAGCAGGATTACAAGACATTTGACCAATTGTTTTAATATTATGAGTTAATAATAATGTTTTACATCCGATTTGTGCTGATGCTACTGCTGCTTCTGTACCGGCATGGCCTCCGCCTACAATTATCACTTCAAAATCATTTATGTGAAACATAAATAAACCTTATTAACTTTAACTATACTAAACTTAGTAAGTTAGTTATTGTAAAACAAGTTAAAATTAAAATTTAAAATAAATTAACATATTTTTAATAGACTATTAATGTCTTTTTGTATACGAATTTTACTATTTTTATCTACATTTTTCGATAGTACTGCTTGTACCCATAACTGTTTATTATGCATCATACAAGCTGTTAATACTATACCGGTATTTCTCCAACTACTACCTATTTTTATTTCTAAATTTTCACCTGCAAGAGGAATAACTTTTGATTTTCCAGATAAAAAATAAAGTTGTTGTTTATTCATACCACGATACTTTATACGTGCTATTATTTCTTGCCCTAGATAACATCCTTTGGTAAAACAAATTCCACCTAATTTATGCAGATTAACAGCATATGGTGTTAATTTATTCATTACAGCATAATCTATAATAGGATAACCAGCTTCAATATCTAATGTAAGCCACTGTTTACTATTATTAAATATAGTTTTATATGATAGTTGATTTAGTAAAATATCTCGTAATTTATTGGTAGTAATTAATAAAAAACGAATCACTGGCCTATTAAAATACAAAATAGTAGTATTATGATATTGTACTATTGAATTTTTCATATCTGGTATTTTATCAAAAATACTACTTAATAATAGTGAAGAATTTACACCAGCTACACCAAGTAAGTTAATATCTTTATTAACATTAATACTAATTTTTGAAAATATAGAATATTTTTTTAATGCAATTAACTGATGTTCATAAACACTACGTCTAGTAATAAATGATACTTGATTGTTATGATAAAAAACACATATATTACTATATATTTTACCATTTTCATTGCAATGAGCTGCAAAACTATATTGATTTTTACATAGATTAGCTATGTCACATGTTAACTGTCCTTGAAGATAACTAATAGTATCTGGCCCACTAATAGTTATCATTATCCACTGTTCTAATAATATTATTGTTAAAGGTAAATATTGAGATGTAAATGGTTTTTGATCTATTGCATTTTTATTAAAAATTAATGACATAAAAATATCCTATTTAATTTAACGAAATAAATAATTATATTATATATAATTTTTTCAATTTAATTTATAAATATATGTTTAAAAATTATTTAAAAGTTAATGAAACTCATTTATGTCGTAGACCATTAGGTAATATTTCAGTTTTATCTAATTTAAACATTCCACCATTACTAAAACAACTTTATATACAACGTGGTATTACAAAACCATGTGAATTAGAACTAAATATTGATAAATTACTAAACTATTCTACTATCACTGGTATTGAACAAGCAGCAATAATTTTAGCACAAGCGATAATAGATAAACTTAACATTCTAATAGTAGGAGATTATGATACTGATGGTGCAACTAGTACTGCTTTAGTTTTACTTTCTTTAAAAAAAATGGGTGCAAAAAACATTAATTTTATTATTCCAAAACGTTTTGAAGAACATCACGGTATTAGTCCAGCGATAGTAGAACAAGCTTTATTGCTTAATACTAAAATAATTATTACTGTTGATAATGGAATATCATCTTATGATGGGGTTAATTTAGCGTCTTCTAAAGGTATTAATGTATTAATTACTGATCATCATTTACCTAGTAATAAGTTACCTTTAGCTGCAGCTATTGTCAACCCTAATTTAGATTCTTGTCTTTTTCCTTCAAAAGCTTTAGCAGGTGTTGGTGTTACTTTTTATCTAATGCTAGCTTTACGTGCTCAGTTATATGAGTTAGGTTGGTTTTCAAAGAACAGTATAGTAATACCAAATTTAGTAAATTTATTAGATTTAGTAGCATTGGGGACTATAGCCGATATGGTACCATTAGATACTAATAATCGTATTTTAGTATTTCAAGGTATACGTCGTATTAGAGCTGGTTACTGTTGTCCTGGAATAATTGCGTTAGCTCAAGTTGCGAAAGTTAATATCAATACCTTATGCGAACATGATTTAAGTTTTGCTATTAGTCCACGCCTAAATGCTGCAGGACGAATAGATGATATGTCATTAGGAGTTACTTTACTAACAACCAATAACATGTCAAAAGCTATAATTTTAGCTAAACAACTAGATCAACTGAATAAAACTAGAAAAAAAATTGAACAAACTATGGAAATTCAAGCATTAGAATTATGCAAAGAAATAGAATATAAAAAAGGTGATATACCATTAGGTTTATCTCTTTATCATCCCAAATGGCACCATGGTATAATAGGTATTTTAGCTTCTAGGCTAAAAAAAAAATTTAATAGACCAGTTATAACTTTTGCATCTACTAGTTTGAATTTAGTAAAGGGTTCTTGTCGTTCTATTGAAGGTGTAAATATATATCAAATATTAAATAAATTAAATTTAAGATATCCTGGTATGATTTTACAATTTGGTGGTCATGCTATGGCCGCTGGTTTAACTTTAGAAGAACAAAAATTAAAAATTTTTACTAATCGTTTTGAAAACATTATTAAAAAAATTATTGTTCCTTCAATGCTAAAAAATATTATTTGGTCTGATGGTGAATTAACTAATGATCAATTATCCATATTAACTGCTAAAATAATAAAAAATGGAGGACCATGGGGTGAAAATTTTTCCTATCCTTTATTTGATGGTGAATTTATTATATTAAATCAACAAATTATAAATAAAAAACACTTAATAATGAAACTAAAACCTATTACTAATGGACCATTAGTATCTGGAATTATTTTTAATATGACAAATTTTATTAAATTAAATTGTAAACAAAATAAAATTAAATTAGCTTATCAGTTAAATATTAATAATTTTTATGGTAAATCTAATTTACAATTATTAATTCAATATTTTTGGAAAATTTAATTAAATATATTTATAATTTTTTATTTATTAAAATATTAAGTAATTAAACATACCTTTAACAATCATTTGATTAATTTTTAAATAAATTTATATATATGTTAGAAACTAATTTAATTAATAATAAAATACATAACTTATTATATAGAATAAAATTACAAAAAAACATTTTTGATGTTTCTGAAAAAAATCGTTTAGAAGAAATAGAAGATAAGTTAAAAACAAATGAAGTATGGAAATATACTGAACAAGTACAGTTACTTCGTAAAGAATTATCGTTATTAAAAGATATTAATAAACAAATTGATAATATAACGAAAATTATTAAAGAATCAGCATTATTACTAGAGTTAGCTATTAATGAAAATGATAAAAATATTTTGATTGACATTAAATTTGAACTAGATAATTCAGAGAAATTATTAGAAAAATTAGAATTATGTCGTATGTTTAGTGGTAAACATGATTATTATAATTGTTATATAGATATTCAAGCTGGTTCAGGTGGAACAGAAGCACAAGATTGGGCTAATATGTTATTAAGAATGTACTTACGTTGGGGAGAATTACATAAATTTAAAACAGAAATCATAGACGAATCCGCAGGAGAAATAGCTGGAATTAAATCTGCCACTATTAACATAATAGGTAATTATGCACATGGGTGGTTACGTACAGAAACAGGGATACATCGTTTAGTACGTAAAAGTCCATTCGATTCAGGAGGAAGACGTCATACTTCATTTAGTTCTGTATTTGTTTATCCAGAAATTAATAAAAATATTAATATTGAAATTAACATAAAAGATTTAAGAATTGATGTATATCGTGCTTCAGGTGCTGGTGGTCAACATGTGAATCGTACTGAATCTGCAGTTCGTATTACACATTTACCAACTAATATAGTTACACAGTGTCAAAATGATCGTTCCCAGCATAAAAATAAAGATAAAGCCATGAAACAATTAAAAGCAAAACTTTATGAACTAGAAATTAAAAAAAAACAAATAGAAAAAAAACAACAAGAATATATAAAATCTGATATTAATTGGGGTAATCAAATTCGTTCTTATATACTTGATGACTCTCGTATCAAAGATTTACGTACTGGTATAGAAACACGTAATACTCAATCAGTACTAAATGGTGATATTGATAAATTTATTCAAGCTAGTCTTAAAGCAGGACTATAAAATTATATGTATACATCAATCATGTTAAATAATTCTAATAATCAGTCTGAATTACAGGAACGTCGTAACAAACTTTTAATACTACGTCAAAAAGGTGATCCATTTCCTAATGATTTTAGGCGTTCTATTACTTCTTCTCAATTATATAAACAATTTAATCCAAATAGTAAAGAAGCATTAGATGAATTAAATATAATAGTAAGTGTAGCTGGTCGTATGATCACTAGACGAATTATGGGTAAAGCATCATTTGTTACATTACAAGATGTAGATGGAAAAATACAGCTTTATATCTCTTCTAATATAATTGATATAAAAATTTATAATGAATATTTAAAATTGTTAGATTTAGGAGATATTTTAGGAGTAAGTGGGAAAGTTTTTAAAACTCGTACAGGAGAATTATCTATATACTGTAATGAAATTAGATTATTAACTAAAGCTTTACGTCCATTACCAGATAAATTTCATGGTATAGCAGATAAAGAAATACGTTATCGTCAAAGATATTTAGATTTAATTACTAATGATAAATCAAGAAAAATTTTTAAAATTAGATCAAAATTAATTTCTGAAATTCGTAATTTTATGATTAAAAATGATTTTATTGAAGTCGAAACACCTATGATGCATTCTATACCAGGTGGAGCTATTGCACGTCCATTTATTACACATCATAATGCATTAGATATTAATATGTATCTTCGTATTGCACCAGAATTATATTTAAAAAAATTAGTAGTAGGCGGGTTTGAACGTATTTTTGAAATAAATCATAACTTTCGTAATGAAGGACTATCTACATGTCATAATACAGAATTTACTATGATAGAATTATATATGGCTTATGCTGATTATCTTGATTTAATGATTTTAATAGAAGATTTATTTCTTAAGCTGACACAAAGTGTATTAGGTAGTCATATTGTTCAATATGGTGACCAAACATTAGATTTTAGTAAAAAATTTATACATATGACAATGACAAAAGCTATATGTCATTATAATCCTTCAATTGTCTTAGAAGATCTAAATAATTTTAAGAAAACTAATGCTATAGCAAAATCTATAGGAATTCAAGTAAAACAACAATGGGGACTAGGTAGATTACAAACAGAAATTTTTGAAGAAACTACAAAAAAATATTTAATTCAACCTACTTTTATTTCTTGTTATCCAATAGAAGTATCACCATTAGCACGTCGTAATAATAAAAATTCATTTTTTGCTGATCGTTTTGAATTATTTATTGGAGGAAAAGAAATAGGTAATGGTTTTTCAGAACTCAATGATTCGGAAGATCAATATGTACGTTTTATTGAACAAATAAAGCAAAACAATAATAATAAAAATCAAGAAATATTTTTTGATGAAGATTATATTACAGCATTAGAGTATGGATTACCTCCAACTGCAGGATTAGGTATTGGTATTGATCGTTTAATGATGATTTTTACTAATAGTAATGTTATTCGTGATGTGATTCTTTTTCCTATTATGCGACCTAAAAATAAAATATTAAATAATAATGTTAGATAAAAATACAAACCCTACTATTTTAGTAATAGATTCTGGAGTAGGTGGTTTTTCTATTTTATATGAAGTAAAAAAAATTATAAAAAATGTTAATTATATATATGTTTTTGATAATGAAGAATTTCCTTATGGAAAAAAAACTAAACAATTTCTTCTCTCAAGAGTAATTAAAATTATTAATTCGGTATGTAAAATACATTCTATAGATATTATTATTATTGCTTGTAATACTTTAAGTACAGTATCATTACCATTACTTCGTAGATATTTTATCTGTCCTATTATTGGAGTTCTACCAGCAATTAAATTAGCAGCTAAAATTACTCGTAGTAGAGTTATTGGTTTATTAGCTACACAAACAACAATAAATAGCAATTATACAAATGTTTTAATAAAAAAACTTGCATCTTCCTATAAAATTATACCTTTTATAGCTACTAAATTAGTGTACTTAGCGGAAGATAAGTTTCATGGAAAAATAATATCATTAATTATTTTTAAAAATATTTTAAATGCATGGCTGAAACAAGTTATTAAATTAAATTTAGATACAATTATACTTGGATGTACACATTTTCCATTAATTTATGAAGAATTAAGAAAAATTATTCCTAAAAACATAAAATTAATTTATTCACATAAAGCTATTGCTAAAAAAGCTTTATGTATTCTAAAATATAATAATAAATATAATACTTTATTAAGTAATAATACATCAACAATCAATACTATTTATTGTTTATTATTTAATAATAATACTACGATATTAATGCCTAAATTATCTAAATATGGATTTCATAGTATGAAAAAATTATACATTTATTAATATACAAACTATTTTTTATTTAAATTAATTAAATATTTATAAAAATAACTATTGACTTATAAAGCAAGATAAGTTTATTCTTTAGTGGTAATTAATAAAAATTACAGTAATAATAATACTTAATTAGTATAGACAATTTGTGTGAACACATACAAAATATATCTATAAAAATTTTAGAAATAAATATTTTTAATTGAAGAGTTTGATCATGGCTCAGATTGAACGCTGGCGGTAAGCTTAACACATGCAAGTCGAGCGGCAGCGAAAAATAGTAGTAAAATACTATTTTGTCGGCAAGCGGCGAACGGGTGAGTAATGTCTGGGGATCTACCTAATGAAGGGGAATAACTACTGGAAACGGTAGCTAATGCCGCATAATGTCATGTAAGACCAAAATGAGGGACCTAATTATAGGCCTCATGTCATTAGATGAACCCAGATGAGATTAGCTAGTAGGTGAGATAATAGCTCACCTAGGCTACGATCTCTAGCTGGTCTGAGAGGATGGCCAGCCACACTGGAACTGAGACACGGTCCAGACTCCTACGGGAGGCAGCAGTGGGGAATATTGCACAATGGGGGAAACCCTGATGCAGCTATACCGCGTGTGTGAAGAAGGCCTTAGGGTTGTAAAGCACTTTCAGCGGGAAAGAAATTGAAGTTATTAATAATTCCTTCAATTGACGTTACCCGCAAAAGAAGCACCGGCTAACTCCGTGCCAGCAGCCGCGGTAATACGGAGGGTGCAAGCGTTAATCGGAATTACTGGGCGTAAAGCGTACGTAGGCGGTTAATTAAGTCAGATGTGAAATCCCCGGGCTTAACCTGGGAATGGCATTTGAAACTTCTTAGCTAGAGTATCGTAGAGGGGAGGAGAATTCCAGGTGTAGCGGTGAAATGCGTAGAGATCTGGAAGAATACCAGTGGCGAAGGCGCCTCCCTGGACTAAAACTGACGCTCAAGTACGAAAGCGTGGGGAGCAAACAGGATTAGATACCCTGGTAGTCCACGCTGTAAACGATGTCGATTTGAAGGTTGTAGTCTTGAACTATAGCCTTCGAAGCTAACGCATTAAATCGACCGCCTGGGGAATACGACCGCAAGGTTAAAACTCAAATGAATTGACGGGGGCCCGCACAAGCGGTGGAGCATGTGGTTTAATTCGATGCAACGCGAAAAACCTTACCTACTCTTGACATCCAGAGTAGAAAATAGAAATATTTTCGTGCCTTCGGGAACTCTGAGACAGGTGCTGCATGGCTGTCGTCAGCTCGTGTTGTGAAATGTTGGGTTAAGTCCCGCAACGAGCGCAACCCTTATACTTTGTTGCCAACGATTAAGTCGGGAACTCAAAGTAGACTGCCGGTGATAAACCGGAGGAAGGTGAGGATAACGTCAAGTCGTCATGGCCCTTACGAGTAGGGCTACACACGTGCTACAATGGTGCATACAAAGAGAAGCAAACTCGCAAGAGTTAGCAAACCTCATAAAGTGCGTCGTAGTCCGGATTAGAGTCTGCAACTCGACTCTATGAAGTCGGAATCGCTAGTAATCGTGAATCAGAATGTCACGGTGAATACGTTCCCGGGCCTTGTACACACCGCCCGTCACACCATGGGAGTGTGTTGCAAAAGAAGTAAGTAGCTTAACCAAATTGGAGGGCACTTACCACTTTGTGATTCATGACTGGGGTGAAGTCGTAACAAGGTAACCGTAGGGGAACCTGCGGTTGGATCACCTCCTTAAATAAATGTTATAATAATGTTGTAATAATGTTGTAATATAGAAAATATTGTATTGTGTTCACACACATTGTCTTTACATAAATTTGTAATAAATAACACTTAATAGTGTTATGAATGTCCCCTTCGTCTAGTGGTCTAGGACGTTGCCCTTTCACGGCAGCAACAGGGGTTCAACTCCCCTAGGGGACGCTATTTTATGAAACACTATAAAATAGTATTGTTCTTTAACAATTAAAAAATCAATAATATAAATCTTAATTTTATATCTTAGCTACTATACTTTATAATATAATAAGCTAAAAAATATTTTAGGGTTGTAAGGTTAAGTGAATAAGCGTATACGGTGGATGCCTAGACAGTCAGAGGCGATGAAGGACGTGCTAATCTGCGAAAAGCGTCGGTAAGCTGATAGGAAGCATTATCAACCGACGATTTCCGAATAGGAAAACCTGATGCAGCAATAAGCAATTATAATGCATCATTATTAAGTAAATTCATAGCTTAATAAAGCAAACCAGGAGAACTGAAACATCTAAGTATCCTGAGGAAAAAAAATCAACTGAGATTCCCTTAGTAGTGGCGAGCGAACGGGGAACAGCCTAGAGTTATCAGCAGTATAAATATCAGAAAAATGGTCTGGAAAGTCCAGCAATATAAGGTGATAGCCCTGTATTTAAAGTTATTTATTCTGTGAACTCAAAAAGTAGGACGAGACACGTGGTATCTTGTCTGAAGATGGGGGGCCCATCCTCCAAGGCTAAATACTACTGACTGATCGATAGTGAACTAGTACCGTAAGGGAAAGGTGAAAAGAACCCCGGTAAGGGGAGTGAAATAGAACCTGAAACCGTATACGTACAAGCAGTAGAAGCATGATAAGTTATTGTTATGATGTAACTGCGTACCTTTTGTATAATGGGTCAGCGACTTATATTCTGTAGCAAGGTTAACCGAATAGGGGAGCCGAAGGGAAACCGAGTCTTAACTGGGCGTTAAGTTGCAGGATATAGACCCGAAACCCGGTGATCTAGCCATGAGCAGATTGAAGGTTAGGTAACACTAACTGAAGGATCGAACCGACTAATGTTGAAAAATTAGCGGATGACTTGTGGCTAGGGGTGAAAGGCCAATCAAACCGGGAGATAGCTGGTTCTCCCCGAAAGCTATTTAGGTAGCGCCTCGTGAATTCATCTTTGGGGGTAAAGCACTGTTTCGGCTAGGGGTCCAAATTGGATTACTAAACCAATGCAAACTAAGAATACTAAAGAATGTTATCACGGGAGACACACGATGGGTGCTAACGTCCATCGTGAAAAGGGAAACAACCCAGACCGCCAGCTAAGGTCCCTAAGTCATAGTTAAGTGGAAAACGATGTGGGAAGTCATAAACAACCAGGATGTGGGCTTAGAAGCAGCCATCATTTAAAGAAAGCGTAATTGCTCACTGGTCGAGTCGGCCTGCGCGGAAAATGTAACGGGGCTAAATTATGCACCGAAGCTGCGGCAGCAAAATAATTTTTATATTAAATAAAAATAATTTGTTGGGTAGGGGAGCGTTCTGTAAGCCTGTGAAGGAAAGTTGTAAAATTTTCTGGAGGTATCAGAAGTGCGAATGCTGACATAAGTAACGATAAAGCGGGTAAAAAACCCGCTCGCCGAAAGACTAAGGGTTCCTGTTCAACGGTAATCGGAGCAGGGTAAGTCGACTCCTAAGGCGAGGCCGAAAGGCGTAGTCGATGGGAAACAGGTTAATATTCCTGTACTTTATATAATTGCGAAGGGGGGACGAAAAAAGCTAGGTCCGCCAGAGAACGGTTGTTCTGGTTTAAGCGTGTAGGTGAGAAAAGCAGGCAAATCCACTTTTCTATAACACTAAGGCGTGATGACAAAATCATTTCGATGATAAAGGGATTAATGCTATATTTCCAAGAAAAGCCTCTAAGCTTAAGATTATATAGAATCGTACCTCAAACCGACACAGGTAGTCATGTAGAGAATACTAAGGCGCTTGAGAGAACTCGGGTAAAGGAACTAGGCAAAATGGTGCCGTAACTTCGGAAGAAGGCACGCTGACATGTAAGTTATAGGATTTACTCCTAACGCTGAAGTCAGTCGCAGATACCAGCTGGCTGCAACTGTTTATTAAAAACACAGCACTGTGCAAACACGAAAGTGGACGTATACGGTGTGACGCCTGCCCGGTGCCGGAAGGTTAATTGATAGAGTAAATAGCTCTTGATCGAAGCCCCGGTAAACGGCGGCCGTAACTATAACGGTCCTAAGGTAGCGAAATTCCTTGTCGGGTAAGTTCCGACCTGCACGAATGGCGTAATGATGGCCAGACTGTCTCTACCCGAGACTCAGTGAAATTGAATTTGCCGTGAAGATGCGGTATACCCGTGGCAAGACGGAAAGACCCCGTGAACCTTTACTATAGCTTGATACTGAATATTTTGCTTTAATGTGTAGGATAGGTGGGAGGCTTTTAATGTAGACTAAAATCTACATAAAGCCGTCCTTGAAATACCACCCTTTAATGTTTGATATTCTAACTCTAGTCCGTTATCCGGACTGAGAACAGTGTCTGGTGGGTAGTTTGACTGGGGCGGTCTCCTCCCAAAGAGTAACGGAGGAGCACAAAGGTTAGCTAATTACGGTTAGATATCGTAAGGTTAGTGCAAAGGCATAAGCTAGCTTAACTGCAAGAGTGACGATTCAAGCAGATGCGAAAGCAGGTCTTAGTGATCCGGTGGTTCTAAATGGAAGGGCCATCGCTCAACGGATAAAAGGTACTCCGGGGATAACAGGCTAATACCGCCCAAGAGTTCATATCGACGGCGGTGTTTGGCACCTCGATGTCGGCTCATCACATCCTGGGGCTGAAGTAGGTCCCAAGGGTATGGCTGTTCGCCATTTAAAGTGGTACGCGAGCTGGGTTTAGAACGTCGTGAGACAGTTCGGTCCCTATCTGCCATGGGCGTTGGAAGATTGAGAGGGGCTGCTCCTAGTACGAGAGGACCGGAGTGGACGCACCGCTGGTGTTCGGGTTGTCATGCCAATGGCATTGCCCGGTAGCTACGTGCGGAAAAGATAACCGCTGAAAGCATCTAAGTGGGAAACTTGCCTCAAGATGAGTCTTCCCTGAGGTAAAAACCTCCTAAAGGGACGTTAAAGACGATAACGTTGATAGGTCAGATGTGTAAGCGCTGTGAGGCGTTGAGCTAACTGATACTAATGACCCGTGAGACTTAACCTTGCAACACCTAAAATATTTTTAAATTTAAAATATTTACCTGGCGGTAAATGCGCGGTAGCCCCACCTGATACCATGCCGAACTCAGAAGTGAAATATCGTAGCGCCGATGGTAGTATGAACTTGTTTTCATGTGAGAGTAGGAAACTGCCAGGTAATTTTATTTATGTTATTATTATATTTTTATGTATGGTGCGGTAGTTCAGTTGGTAAGAATATCGGCCTGTCACGCCGGAGGTCGCGGGTTCGAATCCCGTCCGCACCGCCACGCCAACACTAAAACAGCAAAGCGTGCTTTACTTTTGCTGCTTATTATTTATTATAGGGGTGTAGTTCAATTTGGTAGAGCACCGGTCTCCAAAACCGGAAGTTAGGAGTTCAAATCTCTTCACCCCTGCAATTTTTGGTTTTAAAGTTACCATTTAAAAGAGAAAAATCAGCTACTTGTAAAAATAATTGACGTACTTTAAAAAGTAAATTTAATCTATTAATACGTAATTCTTGTTTTTCAGTCATAATAAAAATTTTGTCAAAAAAATTATTTATTATCTCTCTTATAGACACTAATTGTATTAGGGCCTCTTGATAATGGTATGTTAAAAAATATGGTTGTATTAAATTATTTAATTTTACTAGATAATTCATCAGTGTTATTTCTTCTTGCTCCTGCAGAAGTTGAATTTCTACATTACCATAAATTTTTATTTTGGATTTTTCTATAATATTAGAAATTCTTTTATGTATTGCGATTATAATATCAGCAGATTGAAGCTGACTGAAATAACTAACAGCACGTATTCGCGCATCAAAGTCTACTGGCTTCATAGGCTTTAGTGCTACTACGGAATTTATAGTATCAGTACTATAACCATGTTTACTATACCATGAGCATAAACGATTAAACATAAAATTTATTACTTCATTTATTACTTGATTATTAGTTAGTTTTTTATTATATAAAAAAACAGCTTCTATTGTTAATGATTGTAAATCTAAAGGTAATTTTTTTTCTATGATAATACGTATTATACTTATTGCAGCACGTCGTAGGGCTAATGGATCTTTATTTTTCTTAGGATGCTGACTAATACCAAACATACCAACTAATGTATCCATTTTATCAGCAATGGCAACAGCGCACGACACTAATGTTGTCGGTAATTTATCTCCAGAAAAACGTGGCATATATTGTTCTTTTTGTGCTAGTGCTACGTTTTCATTTTCCCCATCTAGCAGAGCATAGTGCATCCCAATAATGCCCTGAATTTCAGGGTATTCAAATACCATATTAGTAATTAAATCACATTTAGATAATAAACCAGCACGTGATGCCTGTTCTACGTCAGTAGATTCAGTAGAAATTCTCTTTGCAATCCAACTAGCTAATACTTCAATACGAAGACTCTTATCACGTAAAGTCCCAAGTTGTGCCTGAAATATTACAGTATCTAAAAGAGATAAGTTATCGATTAACCTATTTTTTCTATCGGTGTTAAAGAAAAATTCGGTATCTGCTAGACGAGACAGAATAACTTTTGTATTACCAGAAATAACCTGTTGTGTATTTTTTGACTCGATATTAGCAACAAAAATAAATTTTGGTAAAATTTGTTTAGTGGTAGCATCATATATTGGAAAATATTTTTGATTCATTATCATCGTATAAACGAGTGCTTCAGTAGGAATTTTTAAAAATTTAGTATCAAAACTAGCAATAAGAACAATCGGCCATTCAACTAAAGAAGTAATTTCTTCTAATATATTATCATTGATATCGACAAAACCTCCTATTGTTTTTGCTAAATTTTCTGCATTACTAAGAATCATGTTCTTACGAATTTCATAGTCCGCTACTACTCGTCCACGTTCTAAAAGAACCTTAGGATAGCAATCAGCGTTTAATAATATAATTTCATTTTCACCCATAAAGCGATGTCCACGAATAATACGATCAGAGACAATACCCATAATTGTACCGGTAATTACCTCATCATCTAGTAGTAATGTAACAGTACGCACAGGGCGAATAAACTTATAATCTTTTGTACCCCATCGCATGGTATTAGGTAAAGCTAATTTAGCTAATGTATTACTAACTATATTGCATAGTAGCGACTTGACTGGCTTAGCTATCACTCGATATCTATAAACTAGCCACTCTCCTTTATGCGTAGACATACGTTCTGCTTGATTTAAATTGATACCGCAAAATTTTGCCCAACCTATCGCAGCTTTAGTTGGGTTACCTTTTTGATCAAAAGAATTACTAATAGCAGGGCCTATTTTCTCAATATAACTATCAGACTGAACGCTATTAATACTAATCACTTTTAGTGCTAGACGACGCGGAGTAGCAAACCATTTTATTTCATTGTAGCTGATACGAGCGTCAGATAGTTCAGAACTAAATTTTGCTGCAAAATCCTGTGCTAATTTACGTAAAATTTTAGCTGGTAACTCTTCAGTACCTATTTCTACTAAAAAATTATGTTTTTTCATAGATTCTTATGAACTTTGTTATTATTACATTGAGGAAAACCAAGCAACTTACGATAAGCATAGTATTCTTTTGCAACAGCTTTTGTAAGTTTCCTTAACCTAAAAATATAGTACTGTCTTTCTGTAACAGAAATAGCCTGACGAGCATCTAGCATATTAAAATTATGTGCTGCTTTGAGAATACATTCGTAAGCTGGCAATGAAAGTGGTGTATCTAGTGCTAGAATATTCTTAGCCTCTTGTTCATATTTTTCAAAACAACTAAACAAAAAATCAACGTCAGCAGATTCAAAATTATAAGTTGACTGCTCAATTTCATTTTGATGGCAAAGATCACCATATGTAATAGAGCCGAATATACCTTCATTCCATATCAGATCATAAACATTGTCAATATTTTGTAAAGACATAGCTATACGTTCTAGGCCATAAGTAATCTCACCTGTAATTAATTGACACTCCATACCACAAACTTGTTGAAAATAAGTCAGTTGAGTAACTTCCATACCATTAATCCATACTTCCCAACCTAATCCCCAAGCACCTAAAGTCTGATTTTCCCAATTATCTTCAACAAAACGAAGATCATTAATTGTTAGATCTAACCCTAATATTATTAGAGAATTGAGATATAATTCTTGTATATTTTCTGGTGATGGTTTTAATATTACCTGAAATTGATAATAGTGCTGTAAACGATTTGGATTTTCCCCATAACGTCCATCCGTTGGACGTCTAGATGGTTGAACATAAGCAGCAGCAATAGGCTCTGGACCTAAAGCTCGTAAGCATGTCATAGGATGTGAAGTACCAGCTCCAACCTCAATATCTATTGGTTGGATAATAGTACAACCATAGCGTGCCCAGTAATCCTGAAGCTTGAGAATAATGCTCTGAAAAGTATTAGAAATATACGTATGCCTCATTGGAGAGATAATCAATAAATAACAATAAAAACTAATTATTTAATATTATTTCATATAATTTAGAAAATAAATTTAATATATATTAAAAATATAAATTAATAATTAATAATTTTGATTATTTAATGATTTAAATTTATTAAAATTAAATTAAATATGATTTTGTCTAATTAAAATCAATAACTTCATTTAAAATAAATGACTCCAGCTATACTACCAGTCGCAGATTATAATCGGCAATTACAAGAAAAAGCGATACGTTTGCAGAAAATGATGGCAAATTTTAATGCTCCTAATATCAAAATATTTGCTTCAGAACCGATACATTACCGCATGCGCGCAGAATTTCGTGTTTGGCATGATAATGATCAACTGTTTCATATTATTTTTGATCAACAGACCAAACAACGCATACGTGTAAACTATTTCATGGCAGGTAGTATGCTAATGAACGAACTTATGAGTTATATTATTACTGCTGTACAAAATGATATTGTGTTAAGAACAAAATTATTTCAAATAGAGTATCTGACTACTACTAGTGGTGAAGCCTTAATTACTCTTATTTATCATAGATCTATAGAAACAAAAGAATGGCGCAATCATGCATCTATGCTGCTTGAAAATTTATTTAACCTTGGTTATAAGATTAATATTATTGGCAGATCAGCTAAAACTAAAATTTGCATTAATTATGATTATGTAGAAGAATATATTACGGTTTCAGGAATAGTACTAAATTACCGGCAAATAGATAATATATTTACTCAACCAAATACTGGAATTAATATTAAGATGCTAGATTGGGTATTATCATTAACTATAGAAGCACAGGGAGATTTACTAGAATTATACTGTGGAAATGGTAACTTTTCATTAGCACTATCTCGTAATTTTGCAAAAATATTAGCCATAGAAATAGCAAAACAGTCAGTTAATTTAGCGCAACATAATATTATGGTAAATAACATAGATAATGTTCAAATAATACGTATGTCTGTAGCTGAATTTACTAAATTAATAAAAGGTGTACGTACTTTTAAAAGAATGAATAATGTATCTATAGATAATTATCAATGCAATACAGTTTTTCTTGATCCACCACGGTGTGGACTAGATGATTATACAAATAATCTAGTACAGAATTATCCTAAAATAATTTATATATCCTGTAATCCTGAATCATTGTGCCGTGATCTAGTCACTCTTACTGTGACGCATAACATAGAAAATATAGCTTTATTTGATCAATTTCCTTATACTAACCATATAGAATGTGGTGTTATTCTTGTAAAAAAGAAAATTTTATTTTAGAACGTACTCCTAGTACGGTATATATATATTTAGTAACAGCGGCTACAACAAGCTGTAGTTGTTTATAATGAAACACTGGCCAAATTAATAATATTTAAATATCAATACCAGCTGCTAAAAAACAAAGATAATGTATATATACTTATATTTATAGTTATAAGTACATTATTATGCATCATACATAGCATTACCTATACTAAAATAATATTAGTTTGTATAAACTTTATTAAAATAAAATATTTATATACAAAATAACTAAATTAAATTGATATTTATCAATACAGCTTAAATTAAAAAATTTTATATGTTATTAATAATTGATTATATAATATAATGTTATGATGCTAGTTTTGATCCAATATTAATAATTTATATATCATACATGCATGCTTTGATCGATAGATCTTATAAAAAAAACTATGCAATTCCATAATTAGTAATTATTATGCTTTAAATTTTCATTTATTTATAAAATTGCTGTTTTAAACAGCACAAGATATAGAATTTTTATTTAATGGAAAATGACTTTTATTTATTTATTGTTACCAAGTAACATGCTAAAACGCTTATTAAAACGTTCAACACGACCGCCAGTATTTATTATCCTTTGTTTACCTGTGTAAAAAGGATGGCAAGCACTACATACGTCTAAGTTCAAATCTTGGTTGACAGTAGAATAGTTATTAATAATATTACCACAAGAACATATTGCGGTAATTTTAAAGTATTTTGGGTGTATATTTTTTTTCATATTAAAAAACCTTTTAGCTGTGTATATTTTTGTCAGTAATCTGATGATTTATTATTAGTAATAATATAATATTACTATATACTCTGTATATGAGACCAGAAAATGCTAGTTGTTAACGTTGCTCTACCTATGCCGCTAATCACAACTTTCTATTATTTACTACCTGATAACTTAAATCAAGCTGTAGTCGGAGGTAGAGTACGTGTTCCATTCGGGAAGCGCCAGGTTATTGGTATTATTACCGCAATAAATACAAGTATAAATATAAAACTAGATAATATTAAATTAGTAACTGAAGTAATAGATAGAAAGTCTATATTTTCTGATAGATTATGGCGTTTTTTGATTTGGTCGATTAGTTATTATCACTATCCAGTTGGTAAAGTTTTATTTCACTCATTACCTATGCTGATTCGCAAAGGTAAACAAATAGAAAATGCGCCCATATTGCAATGGTGTTTAACAAAAAAAGGCAGTCTTACTTTACCAAATAGTCTGACGCATGCTCCTAAGCAAAAAAAAGCGCTAATCTTACTACTTAGTAGGCCGTTATATCGGCATAAATTAAAAGAGGTACAACTAGATCATGCGACCCTACAGACGCTACGTACTAAAGGATTATGTAAATTAAGTGCAAATATTTGTGATGAATCCGACGATTACTGGCGGCCTATATTGAGGAGAAATAGTGAGCAATTAATACTTAATAATGAGCAGGCAACTGCTGTTTGTGCTATTAATAGCCATAATGAGCAATATATTGTTTGGTTACTAGCTGGTGTCACAGGAGCAGGTAAGACAGAAGTATATATTAAAGTACTAGAAAATATTATCTTAAAAGGTAAACAGGCTTTAGTCCTAGTACCAGAAATTAGCCTAACTCCGCAAACTATTGCTAGATTTCGTGAGCGTTTCCATGCTCCGGTAGAAGTATTACATTCTGGTATAAATGAAAAAGACAAGTTCACGGTCTGGCATAAAGTACGGTGTGGAAAAAGTGCCATTGTTATTGGTACACGCTCTGCACTATTCAGTCCTTTTGCTAAATTAGGTATAATAGTTATAGACGAAGAACATGATTGCTCATATAAGCAGCATGATGGCTGGCGTTATAACGCTCGTGATCTAGCAGTAGTATTAGCTCGCGAGGAAAATGTCCCAATTATCCTTGGGACAGCTACGCCAGCTTTAGAGACACTTTATAATGTAAAACAAAAAAAATACCGTCAATTAACGCTAGAAAATCGTGTTGGAAAAGCAAAACTAGCAAATCAGCAATTAATAGATTTAAAAGGCAAGCAACTAACTAATGGATTATCAATAGAACTAATAAACAAAATGAGACTGCACTTAGAAGCAGGTAACCAGGTGATGCTATTTCTTAATAGACGCGGGTTTGCTCCTGTACTACTATGTCATGAATGCGGTTGGATAGCCGAGTGTAAGCGGTGTGATCACTACTATACTGTTCATCAGAAAACACGTCAGTTACGATGTCATCACTGTGATAGTAAGCTCCCAGTATCATATCAATGTTTACAATGCGGTTCTACTCAGCTTATACCAGTAGGTGTAGGCACAGAGCAAATTGAAGAGGCTCTATTAAGTAAATTTCCTAACGTTCCTGTGACACGCATAGATCGTGATACTACTGCACCTAAAGGATCACTGGAATTGTTTTTATCCCAAGTGAATAGTGGTGGTGAGCGTATTTTAATAGGTACGCAAATGCTAGCAAAAGGGCATCATTTTCCAGAAGTAACTTTAGTATCATTATTAAATGTAGACGGAGCGCTATTTTCTAGAGATTTTCGCGCTGCCGAGAGATTTGCTCAACTTTATACTCAGGTATCAGGTCGCGCTGGTAGAGCTGGTAAACAAGGAGAAGTTTTATTACAAACCCATTATCCTGAGCATCCACTACTACAGAAACTAATGAGTTATAGCTATATAGACTTTGCCAGAACGATGTTAGAAGAACGTAGACAGGCTAACTTACCACCTTATACCAGTCATATAATGTTTCGCGCTGAAGATCATAACAATAAAAATGCTAGATTATTTCTAGACCAAGTGAGACACTTGTTAAATAATACGCATAAAGATGAAAATTTATTACTAATAGGACCTATACCAGCATTAGTACCAAAGCGTAGTGGTAGGTTTCGTTGGCAACTATTATTGTCACATCCATTGCGAATCAAATTGCAGCTAATTGTGAAAAATATTGTTCCATTAGTAGGAACAACTTATCAAGCACGTAAAGTAAAATGGTCTATAGATGTTGATCCTATAGACAGCTGATACTATATAGTTATATGTGATTAACTAAATTTATAAAAAAACATTGATAAAAAAAGACTATGTATATAGTGTAAAGTACTATTCTCGTACTAGGCATAAAAAAAACAAAAATATTAAATATATTACTATAATATTACTGGGATTATTTATTGTTTGTTTCAGCGATCTCTATTTTTTTAGAGTAAATAATAAATTAGAAAAATCAGTTATTAAAAAAACTAAAAACAGTACCACTATAAAAGATAATACCAATAAATTAGAACTAGAGGAACGCTGGCGTTATATTAGTGAACTAGAAAAAAGATAAATAAAATAAAAATAATAATAAATCCCCAAATAAAATTGAATTTTATTTCTTTTTAAGAAAATTAAATAAACACCTATGTATAAATATAATTTAATGAGACTTTTATAGTCTAAATAAAATATTATTTCTCATTAAATAATTTAATAACCATTGCATATTAGGGTTGAAAACCGTAAATCATCCCCAATTTAATATTAACTGAACCTATTAGGTTAAGCGTAGTTTTTAATTTTTTTATTTATTATAAAAGGAGTTGCTAGTGACAACAATCGTCAGCGTACGTCGTAATAGTAATGTGGTGATTGGTGGTGATGGCCAAGCTACTCTAGGTAATACTGTAATGAAAGGTAACGTACGTAAAGTACGTAGACTGTATTATAATGACAAAGTAATCGCCGGGTTTGCTGGCGGTACTGCAGATGCTTTAACTTTATTCGAATTATTTGAACGTAAACTAGAAAGATATCAAGGACATTTGGTAAAAGCAGCAGTAGAATTAGCCAAAGACTGGCGGACTGATCGTATGCTACGTCGTCTTGAAGCACTACTAGCTGTAGCTGACGAAAATGCTTCGCTGATAATTACTGGGACAGGTGATGTAATCCAACCTGAAAAAGACCTAATTGCTATTGGTTCTGGCGGACCTTATGCACAATCGGCTGCTCGTGCTTTATTAGAAAATACTAAACTAAGTGCAAGAGAAATTGTTGAAAAATCATTGGATATTGCTGGAGATATCTGCATCTACACCAATCAATTCCATACTATTGAAGAATTAACGTCTAAATCTGAAGGATATTAAACAATGTCTAAAATGACTCCACGTGAAATAGTGAACGAATTAGATGACTATATTATCGGCCAGCATAATGCGAAACGAGCAGTAGCCATCGCGTTACGTAATCGCTGGCGTCGTATGCAACTAGATGAAACCCTACGTCATGAAGTAACACCTAAAAATATTCTTATGATTGGCCCTACAGGTGTAGGTAAGACAGAAATAGCTCGTCGCTTAGCAAAACTAGCTAATGCTCCTTTTATTAAAGTAGAAGCTACTAAATTCACAGAAGTAGGCTACGTAGGTAAAGAAGTAGATTCTATTATTCGTGATTTGACTGATGCTGCCGTTAAAATGGTACGTTTACAGTCTATGGAACAAAACCGTTTCCGCGCTGAAGAAAGAGCTGAGGAAAGAGTACTTGATGTATTAATTCCGCAACCAAAACCAACAATAGAAGACAGTAATAATGAGTCGTCTAGCACTCGCCATAATTTTCGTAAAAAGCTACGTGAAGGCCAGCTTAATGAAAAAGAGATTGAGATAAATCTTGCATCAGTACCGATAGGAGTAGAAATTATGGCTCCTCCAGGCATGGAGGAGATGACTAATCAATTACAATCTATGTTTAAACATTTAGCTGGTCAAAAGCAAAAAACTAGAAAAATTAAGATTAAAGAAGCGATGAAACTCTTAATAGAAGAAGAAGCCGCTAAGCTCATGAACCAAGAAGAAATTCAAGAGCATGCTATCGAGGCAGTTGAGCAAAATGGGATTGTATTTATCGATGAAATAGATAAAATCTGTAAACGCGGCGAAGTGTCTGGTCCAGACGTATCCCGTGAAGGAGTACAAAGAGATCTTTTACCTTTAGTAGAAGGTTGCACGGTATCAACAAAGCATGGTATGGTTAAAACTGATCATATTTTATTCATTGCTTCTGGTGCATTTCAGGTAGCTAGTCCGTCAGATCTAATTCCTGAGTTACAAGGTAGACTACCAATTCGTGTTGAGCTTAAAGCACTTACTCCTGAAGAATTTAAACTCATTCTTACTGAACCAAGTGCTTCGCTTACTACGCAGTATATTGCACTTATGGCTACAGAAGGTGTAAGCATATCATTTACAGATGATGGTATTAAGCGGATTGCCGAAACAGCGTGGCAAGTAAACGAGCGCACAGAAAACATAGGGGCTAGGCGCTTACATACTGTTCTAGAACGTTTAATGGATGAAATATCATTTGATGCTAGTGAATGGCATGGTCAATCTATTTCTATAGATGCAGATTATGTTCGTAGTCATCTAGATGACTTAGTATCTGATGAAGATTTTAGTAGATTTATTTTATAAAAAATAATAAGTTCACCAGTGATTGATTATTAACAGTAGTAGAAAATATAACTGTAATGATAAATTGATATTATTATTTTTTTTTAAAATTAAATTAATAATTTATAAATTATATGTTGTGCATATATTTTCTTGCTTTGCTAATTTTCGCTTTAGCTTAATAGTATTATTATGTGCAGGTTTTAATTTATTATTTAGGCTATTATTTTTGTATTTTAGTTATTCTTTTTTAATATGTAAATATGTAAAATAGTAGTAACTGGTTTGAAAGGTAGACTTTATTTTAATTTTAAAGTAATTATTATGCATATGCAGTTATCTATAAACAATGATATAAATAATATTGCTTAATAAAATTAATTAATTTATAAAATAATATGCGCACTCCTTTAGTAATTGGAAACTGGAAACTAAATGGTAATAAACATACAGTTATTACTTTCATTAATAGACTATGTAATAAGTTAATTAGCGTTATTGGTTGCGATGTTGCTATAGCTCCACCAATAATATATTTATATATAGCTAAACATAATATGACTACTAATAGCAATATTATGCTATGTGCACAGAACGTCGATACTAATATTTATGGTGCATTTACTGGTGAAATTTCAGCTAAAATGCTAAAAGATATTGGCGTAAAATATATTATTATTGGTCATTATGAAAGACGTTACTACCATAAAGAAAGTAATGAAGATATAGCTAAGAAATTTGCTCTTATAAAAAATGAAGGACTTATTCCTGTTTTATGCATCGGAGAAAGCCAAACTGATAAAAATGCTTCAAAAACTGAAGCTGTCTGCGCTACCCAGCTTGATGCAATACTAAATAGTATTGGGGCTAAAGCTTTCGAAAATTCAGTAATAGCCTATGAGCCTATTTGGGCTATTTCTACCGGAGAATCCGCTAATCCTTTATATGTACAAAAAATTCATAATTTTATCCGTAACTATATTAGTGTTCATGATGAATCGGTAGCAAAGCAGGTTATTATTCAGTACGGAGGTTCAGTAAATGCTAATAATGCAGCTGAACTATTCAATCAGCCAGATATTGATGGCGCATTAGTAGGCGGAGCCTCGCTTAATGCTGAGATATTCTATCAGATTATTCATACAGCTGCTTGCGTGCGCAATAAAAAAAAATAATTAATACATACTTTGAACTAAAAAAGTTTACGTGCTATTGATAGTAAATCACTGCGAAAAGGACGTTTCCTATTTTTAATAGTATCAGTGATATCATGATGTACTAATCGATCATTCTGTACCCCAACGCAACGTCCGCCATACCCCTGTAACAGCAGTTCAATAGAGTAAGCTCCCATTTTTGAGGCAAGAATACGATCATATGCTACTGGATTACCACCACGCTGAATATGACCTAAAACAGTAGCGCGTGTTTCGCGTCCTGTCTCTTTCTCAAGGTATATAGCAAGTTCTGAGACAGAACAAATGTATTCTGTAATGACAACAATAGCATGTTTTTTTCCTTTAGCGATACTAGATTTTATCTCATACACCAAATCTTCTGATTTAAATTCTACCTCAGGTAAAACAATAAACTCACAACCACCTGCAATTGCAGCTGCCATAGTTAGATCACCACAATTACGTCCCATAACTTCTACTATTGAGATACGTTGATGAGATGTAGAAGTATCTCGCAAACGGTCAATTGCTTCTACTACAGTTTCTAAAGCTGTAAAATAACCGATAGTGTAATCTGTTCCAGCCACATCATTATCAATGGTACCAGGTAAGCTAATACATGGAAAACCCATTTCTGTAATACGTTGAGCGCCTATATAAGACCCATCTCCGCCGATGACAACAAGAGCCCCCAAACCATATTTGGTCATATTATTAATAGCAATAGCTCGTATTGACTCTTCACAAAATTCAGGAAATCGGGATGATCCAAGAAAAGTACCTCCCCGGTTAATGATATCAGATACACTATATCTATCTAGCTTCCTAATTCGATCTTGCCACAATCCTAGGTAGCCATCATAAATACCATACACTTCTAATCCTTCTGAAAGTCCGCTCCTAACTACACCTCTAATAGCAGCATTCATTCCTGGGGAATCACCGCCACTTGTTAGAACGCCTATTTTATTAATCATTACGACCTACCTATTAACTGAAAAAACTATATTGATAATATAATGCAATGCGTTGATGAGTATTAAAAATATTTGTTAAAAAACTAGAGTAAATAATGGTTTTCGTGATAAATAATTTTATTTATTTTAATTTAAATTAAATAACAAAATTTATTAAAGCGAGGATAATTATTATCTTTTGCTGTTACTAGCTTAGCCAATAGCTGGGCTTGCTATTGGCTGGACATAAATTAATTCATTATTATAACTACAACATAACTTGCTTTTTGTTGTACTAGCGCCAGCTCCAATACTTTAGTATTGAAAATACTCATCTTTATAGTGACGTCCCAGCAGCGTTAATGCTGCCTCATAGGTATTTTTATTATTGTACAAAATCTGGTATATCTGTTCTGTAATTGGCATCTCAACCATATAACGTTTAGCTAGCTTACGTACCTCTTTAGTATTACCATAACCCTCTACAAGCATGCCAATACTAGTATATGCTGTATTAACATCGATCCCCTGCCCAATTAGTAGACCGAAACGACGATTTCTGGACTTATTATCGGTACATGTTAATACTAAGTCTCCTAACCCAGCCATACCCATAAAAGTCATTGGTGCTGCACCCATAGCCGCACCAAGACGAGACATTTCTGCTAACCCCCTTGTTATAAGTGCAGTGCGCGCATTAGCGCCAAAGCCTATACCATCAGAAATACCTGCTCCTATAGCAATAACATTTTTAATAGCACCGCCTAACTGAACGCCAATCAAATCAATATTGCTGTATACCCTGAAACTTTTCCCGCAATGTAGTAACTTTTGTAAGTCTGCGCAGAATGTAACATCTGTAGCGGCTAATGCGATAGCAGTAGGTAATCCAGCCGCTAATTCACTAGCAAAGGTAGGTCCTGATATTACTGCCAAAGGTATATCTTCGCCTAGTATATCTCGTGCTACTTCTTGCAGAAGACGGCCAGTTGTGTGTTCTAAACCTTTAGTAGCCCAGACAATACGTGCATCAGTACGTAAATGTGGTTTAATTTGCATTAGTACACTGCCAAATACCTTACTTGGTACAACAATAAGAACATTACGACTAGCTGAGAGCGTAACGGATAAAGATGTTTCCAAGTATAAATTAGGTGGGAATGGGACATTAGGTAATAATATATTATTACACCGCGCTGCTTTAAGTGCATTAATATGATCTGGATTATGTCCCCATAATAAAACTGTATTACCGTTACGAGCTAGGGTGATTGCTAGGGCAGTGCCGTAAGAACCTGCACCGATGATAATTATCGAGGCAGCATGTAACATAATTAATTGACTTGTTAATTAACAAATATAAAGTTTAAAAATTTATTTATTTTTCAAGTAAAGTACGTACTTTACCATTATTATTAAGTTTTTCAATCTCACTACAACCACCAACATACTTGTCATCAATAAATATCTGTGGGACAGTGGTACTACCACCACTACGCTTCATCATTTCTGCTAGCATGTTCATGTCTCAATCAATAGTGATATCCTCAACAGGCAAGTTATGATTAGTTAATCTTAACTTAGCACGATAGCAATAGGGACAATTTAATTTAGTATAAATTTTAATTTTTTTAAGCATTATTTACTACTTACCTTTTATTATCGGTAAATTATCAGTACACCAGCCAGTTACGCCTTCTTTCAGCAAATAAACTCGTTTACATCCTGCTCTGAACATATTATTAGCAGTATTATAAGATGTAATCCCTCTATGACCAATTAATACTATTGGCCTGTGCTTAAATTTTTCTATACATACTTTGATACTTGTATCAGCTATATTTAGGCTATTATTAATATGACCCTGACGGTAATCATCTTTGCTGCGTAAATCAATCATAACAGCATGTTCTTTATTTATTAAACGAACAGCTTCGCTACTAGTAATTTCTCTAACATTAGTTAACCAGTGATTAACAGTAGCAAATATAACGGCAATGAACAATACAAACCATACTATAACTAACATAGTGTGGTTATGAATAAATTGCATAATTTCTTGCATAGTGTCAAAGAACTCCTTTTGATAATATCAAATATGTGCTAATAGCCAAGAACTAAAATAGTGATTTTTAATTATTTACTGCACTGGTAATATGATCTGAGATAAATTACATTATAGTCATCGTACTATATTAAGGCATAATGTTTACTATTGGTTTTGCTAAAAACAACTACTATTACTAAAAAAATATATATTTATTATTTTTCAGCAAGCAGCAGCTGTACATATAGGCAGTCCTGCAATATTATGGTATGGATGGGATGGTACTTACTACTACTAACTAGGTAAGGTAGTACGTAAGTAACATCATAATAAGGAGTGATATGACGACAAATAAAGCAATATATCCAGGTACATTTGATCCTTTGACTATCGGTCATCTAGATATAGTAACCCGTGCAGCGCAGATATTCGATGAAGTTATACTTGCTATCGCAGATAATCCTAGCAAATTACCACTATTTGATCTTAATAAAAGGGTAGAGCTTGCTATTAAGGTAACAGTCAATTTAGCGAACGTAACGGTACTTGGATTCATAGGTTTGATAGCTAATTTTGCACAACAACAAGAGGCAAACATTATAATACGTGGGTTAAGATCAGTCTCAGATTTTGAATCTGAGATGCAAATGATGAACATTAATCGTAATTTTATGCCTGGTATAGAAAGTGTTTTTATGATGCCAACTCAAACATTGTCCTATATTTCCTCAACTTTAGTAAAAGAAGTAGCGCTCAACGGAGGTAGCGTGGATAAATTGATTCCTGCCTTGATTGCAAAAGAAATTAAGGCAAGAATTAAAAATATTTGATAGTTGAGATATTGATTTTTAGTGTTGACCATGTATAACAAATAAACTACTACGATTGTAGTAACCATTGTTATAGTTATTCCACATATGCTACAAGATTTGCCACTACGACCATATAATTGTAAATAATTAACAAATAATCCTGGTTTTCCATTTAAAAAATTACGTAAGGTAGGTAGTACCACCTTGCTTAATGGCACGCATACATATTTAATACTATTAGCTAACACCATAGTTTATGGTTCGCTTAATGAATATTAAGTACTACTAGGTACAAGTGCCTCATTAGCATAAATATTTCAAACGCCTGCCTGCCTACTTATCCATCAGTAACTGCTTAATTATCTATCGTACTTCTATTACGTTATTTAGTAAATAACCAGTTACAATTAAATGGATTACTGATAGGCTCTAATCCAAGATTAGCAAGTAAACTAATATGGTTGATATTATCACTCCAAAGCCAGGCCAATAATTTTATTATTGGATCATAATAGCGAATAATATAATAATTACTCATAATAATATCAATATTTGCATTTTTTTATGGTGGCAGCTGCCTATGCCGAACTTATACCCGCTTTATAATATAGCCTACTAAGTAAGTTTAAATACCTATGCTGCTAATTTATACTTCATATTATAAAATTTTATAAAAAATAATTTTATATTTATTTCAGTTTAGCTTCTTTGTAAAGAACATGCTTGCGTAATAATGGATCAAATTTTTTTAATGCTAGCTTTTTAATTTTGATACGCTTATTCTTAGTGGTCGTATAAAAGTGCTTGGTACCAGCAGTAGAAACTAGTTTTATTTTTTCTCTCACACCTTTAGCCATAATACTATTATATTCCTTAATGAAATTAATTTTTTAACTGCAAAACAGTTTCTATACCTTTCTTATCTATTGTACGCATACCTTTAGCTGATACGCGTAGCGTTATAAAGCGTTTTTCTCTATCAAGCCAAAAACGATGATAGTGTAGGTTAGGTAGAAAACGACGTTTGGTAGCATTCATGGCGTAGGATCTTTGATTACCACTTACTGGACGCTTCCTAGTTACTTGGCATACTCTGGACATATGGATTTATTTCTCACTAAAAAAACCTACTATTATAATAGTAGTACTATAATTATCAATTATTACATATAGCTATATATATTATTCAATATTTTGAATCTGTTCACGCATCTGTTCAATTAACACCTTAAGTTCAATTGCTGATTTAGTGATACTAGTATTAATAGATTTAGATGCAATAGTATTAGATTCACGGTACAATTCTTGCATCATAAAGTCAAGACGCCGGCCCACTGCATCTTTTGTATTATTAGTAATAGTCTTGCATGTTTCTGTTATATGTGCTTCTAAACGATCTAGTTCTTCTGATACATCTAACTTTTGGGCTAGAATTACTAACTCTTGCTCTTGACGATTTTGGTCTATTTTAACATTTGCTTCTTCCAACTTACTTAATATTTTATTTATTTGCCATGCCATAATATCTGGCATTTGTTTACGAATATTTGTGATTTCCAAGCTAATACTAACTAAACGTTGTTCAATCATAGCCTTTAAGGCTATTCCTTCTTTTTCACGAGCATTAATAAAATAATCTAGCGTGGTATCAAGACCAGACAGCAAATCTAAGCTCATAGTATCAATATATTGCTTTTCTTCTATAGCAGAAGTAATTACACCTGGCCAACTTAGAATTGCAATAAGATCTATATATCCTTCGTTACTTTGCCTTTTAACCCACTGAGCTGCTTTTATTATTGTTTTAGTTAATTTTTTATTTAAAATTAGTTTACTTTGTAAGTTACTATGGATACATAGGTCGCACTCAACTCTACCGCGGGTCAGTAAGGTACGAATACGATCTCTAATAGTTAATTCTAATCCTCTAAACTGCTCTGGTACACGTATGTAAGTTTCTAGATATCTTTGATTAACAGAACGTAGCTCCCATGTAGCAGTACCCCAATGTTCTTTAATATCATGCCGTGCGAAGGCTGTCATACTACGTATCATAATAATATAATAAATAACTACGTTTCTAACTAATACTGTTGCTAGTATATATTAATTATAACCTGTTTACGCAATAATAAATACAAAATACGCTGCATTAATAATTATACCTTAAGTTTTTTAAGTTGAATACATTTCAGTTGAAAAGGAGTATATCGTCTGTGAAAGAGTATAAGCGTAAATTTATTGATTATGTATTAAAGAAACAAATATTACAATTCGGCGAATTTACCCTAAAATCTGGGAGAATAAGTCCTTATTTTTTTAATGCTGGCCTATTTAACGAAGGGCGTGATTTAGCATTTTTAGGCAGTATTTATGCTGCGAAGCTCATAGATACTAAGGTATATTTTAATTTATTGTTTGGCCCGGCTTATAAAGGGATACCAATTGCTATAACTACTGCAATTTCTTTGGCAGTAGATCATCATCGTAATGTTACGTATTGTTTTAATCGTAAGGAAAACAAGAATTACGGTGAAGGCGGTATATTAGTTGGGAGTCAATTACAGGGAAAAATTATTATTGTTGTTGATGATGTTATTACTTCTGGTAAAGCAATTCGTGAATCTATGGATATTATAGTAAATCATAATGCTACTCCTGCTGGAGTTTTGATTGCTCTTAATCGACAGGAGAAAGGTTCTGACGATATTTCAGCTATAAAAGAATTAGAGCGTGATTATCATTGTAGAGTAATGAATATAATTAATATTCAAGATTTAATCTATTATATAACTATAACAAGTAAGATGAAGGAGAATTTGTCTGCATTATTAGCATATCAAAAGCAATACTGCATTTAATTATTTATTATTTTCCTGAGTGACCAAAGCCATGTGTACCGCGTTCGCTGGGGCAGGTATTGAATACTGGTACTAGGTTAAAATCTACTTGCACTATCAGAACGAAAACCATCTGAGCTATACGATCACTAGGCTCAATAGTAAAAAGTTTATGTCCTCTGTTCCAGACTGACACCATTAATTGTCCTTGATAATCAGAATCAATTAGCCCTACTAAATTACCTAGCACAATTCCATGCTTATGTCCTAGTCCAGACCTAGGGAGAATAACTCCTGCCACACCAGTATCAGCGATATGTACAGCTATGCCAGTAGGAATAAGAATTGTTTTTCCTGGCTCAATGACTATTGTATTATCTATACAGGCGCGTAAATCTAGTCCAGCAGAGCCTGGCGTGGTATAAGTTGGTAATGGAAATATATCACCAATACGACGGTCTATTATTTTAATTTCTATTTTTTTCCTCATATATGCTAATAATTTTGTCCATTAGTTTTTGAGCAAGCAATGTTTTAATGTTTGATTGCTTAGGGCTAACATAATTTTACCATGTTTTAAAACAATACTTAATGCATTGTTTTAACTTTGAAAGCATTGGTTACAGCAGGAAACATCGTTAGCGCAAATTAAATATAGCTTTTTATCAAACAGCTTTTGCTTTGCGTATTTTTAAACATTATTTGTGTCAGCATAAAATCATACAACGTATAGTATATTTTTTGTTAAATAAATTAAGTATGCAAAAATATATAAATTTTTTTTAAGTTTAATATTAGTTTATTACATTGTAATCAACAACAACGGCACAACAAATAAAAAATTTTGACAGTACGCATTACTACTTTATGTATTTATAATGCACTAGTTACATCAATACGCTGTACTCAAAGTGGAGTAGATCACTTTACCGGGCAAGCTACTAAAGTTAGTAAGTTACTGGTGCTTATCGTTCTGCGGCAGCTCGCGCGATAGCAAAACCAATTTTTTAAGAACTATGATTACGGATAAAAAGCACAGTAAGAAATATACTAGTGCTATAGTATATAAAAACATTTTTTTTAGACAGATATCTAGCCTGGCTGCACAACATAGTTACCATATACTGCTGGCTTGTAAACTTCATGGAGTATCAGGTGCCTTGCTGCTATTAGCTAAAGTAGTAAATAGTAGGTAGATATAGATTCTGTCATGATTTTCTAGTTTAATTAATACCTAATTGATATTTTTATATTTAAATAAAATTTAAATTGAATATGAATATTGGTCGGCGAGAGAGGATTTGAACCTCCGACTTACTGGTCCCAAACCAGTCGCGCTACCAAGCTGCGCCACTCGCCGATATGTTAATTTTAATTGTGCTGTGCGAAGAGAGGGACTTGAACCCTCAAGTCTATGATAAGAAACTAGCACCTGAAGCTAGCGCGTATCCCAATTCCGCCATCTTCGCTTAATTACTTTTACTTATTGTTGGGGTGACTGATGGGACTCGAACCCACGACAACTGGAATCACAATCCAGGGCTCTACCAACTGAGCTACAATCACCAATTAAATTTATATTATATTCTTATTTTAGTGTAGCATACAAGAACTTATGCATACCACAAAAGTGGTAAGTGGTACGCCCGACAGGATTCGAACCTGAGACCTCTGCCTCCGGAGGGCAGCGCTCTATCCAAACTGAGCTACGAGCGCATAGCAACAACAACTGGACGGGCTAGTTTTGATGGATAGTACGAATTTATACGCTTACTGTCTAGTTGTTTTTCAAGCTAAGTGCTAATAAGCTAACAGTAGACTAGCGCAGTAATTAAGCTCAACTAATTGTTAGTTAGTGCAATATTAATTATTTTTTTGCAAAATACAAATATTAATAAAGACTTCACTTATATTAAGTAATTAATAGCTAATAGCGTTTCATCATATCAAAAAATTCATCATTAGTTTTAGTCATTGCTAACTTATTAATAAGAAATTCCATGGCATCAATTTCACTCATAGGATGAATAATTTTACGTAAAATCCACATTTTTTGTAGTTCTTCCTGAGTAGTAAGTAATTCTTCTTTACGGGTACCTGATCTATTGTAGTCTATTGCTGGAAAGACACGTTTTTCAGCAATTTTGCGAGATAAGTGTAATTCCATATTCCCAGTGCCTTTGAATTCTTCATAAATAACTTCATCCATTTTTGAACCAGTATCAATTAGTGCAGTAGCAATTATCGTTAAGCTACCACCATCTTCTATATTACGCGCAGCACCAAAAAAACGTTTAGGACGATGTAGGGCATTAGCATCTACCCCACCAGTCAAAACTTTTCCTGAGGCAGGTACTACGGTATTATAGGCGCGTGCTAAGCGAGTTATAGAGTCTAATAATATTATTACATCTTTTTTATGCTCAACGAGGCGCTTGGCTTTTTCTATAACCATTTCTGCTACTTGCACATGGCGTGTAGCAGGCTCATCAAATGTTGATGCAATTACTTCACCTTTTACTAGTCGCTGCATTTCTGTAACTTCTTCTGGACGTTCGTCGATTAATAATACTATCAGCACGCAATCAGGATAATTGTAGGTAATACTTTGCGCAATATTTTGCATTAGCATCGTTTTACCTGCTTTAGGTGGCGCTACTATTAGACCACGTTGACCACGCCCAATAGGGGATGCTAAGTCTAGTACACGAGCGGTTAAATCTTCAGTAGATCCGTTACCACGCTCCATACGTAGACGTACGTTAGCATGCAAAGGGGTTAGGTTTTCGAACAAAATTTTATTACGAGAATTTTCTGGTTTATCGTAGTTAACATCATTTACCTTCAACAAAGCAAAGTAGCGTTCGCTTTCTTTTGGCGGCCTAATTTTGCCAGAAATAGTATCGCCAGTACGTAGATTAAAACGGCGAATCTGGCTAGGAGAAACATAGATATCATCAGGACCTGCTAGGTAGGAACTATCACTAGAGCGCAAAAAGCCAAATCCATCTTGCAGAATTTCTAAGACACCATCGCCAAAGATATCTTCTCCACTTTTTGCGTGTTGCTTAAGCGTAGCGAAAATTATATCCTGTTTACGCATGCGGGCTAGGTTTTCGAGTCCCATCTTCTCGCCGATTATAACTAACTCAGAAACTGGCGTATTTTTTAATTCTGTAAGGTTCATAATGGTGGGTTCTTAAACTAGGGGTATATATCGCACTAATGTTATTTTTTATAAAAATAGCCTATTTAAGGCTAATAAATAACTTTGTAGTTAAATTTTAATAAGCAGTACTGCAAGTTTTTTGTTTTTTTATAGTTTAAATGATAGTATTTATCATATAGCATGTTTCTCCCATAGAGAAACAAATAGTAAATATAAGTACAGTAATAAGTTAAATAAATGAAATATGTGCTTTAATGAAATTTTTTAGTTGTCCTTTTGATAAAGCGCCTACTTTAGTTGCTACTACTTCTCCATTTCTAAATAAACAAAAGGTTGGAATACTACGAATACCATACTTTGTTGCTATTACTTGGTTTTCTTCTATGTTTACTTTTGCCACAATAATCTTACCTTGGAATTCATTAGCGATTTCAGATATTATTGGTGCTATCATATTACATGGACCACACCATTCTGCCCAAAAGTCAACCAGAAATAATCCTTCTTTCTGAAGTATATTTGTTACGAAACAATCATTATTACTAATATTAATTATATTTTCGTTCATTTTTACTACGTTACTCCTTAACATAACGCTAACTACTATTAAATCAATGACTGACAATAAATGCAATAGTTAATAGTTAATTATATCTAAACTTAGAAAGGATCAATAGTATGTTGTTGACAAGTTGATAAAATCATAAGCACAAACAATAAAAATAATTTGTGATATGACTATCAATACAAGTTATATAGTGACTATAACTAACTACAAACTTAGTTAACCTAGCTTTGTAGTAATACTACTTATGCTGAAGTAGTAATAATTTTTTATAATTAAAAATTTTTATTTGCTGGATGATTAGACTAATCATTGATCCTATCACAAATATCTCTTTTTCTAGATACTATTATAATGCAATGCGCGTATAAATTTTACTAATTATATATAAAATACTATTCATTGATTTGTTCAATAATATCTATATCCTAGTAGATTATTAAGTATAATTAATGCAAGTTAGTTGATTTAAAAAACCATTTTATATTATTATTTGCTCTATCCATCACTGCTCCTGCTATTAATAATGCGCTACGTTTCGACTAATACCTAGTAATAAGTAACTTATTTTGTATAGGTATAGGTTATTTTAGTTATATGGTAACTAATGTGATAGTTACTAATAATTGTTATTAGTTATTTATATTATTGGCATTTAAAGCAATAATTTTCGCGACTTTTTCTGCCTGACTGTTTAGTTGCAGTTTTTATAAGCATTTTCCATATACGGTAAAGCTTTGTATGTATAATTAGTATCAGGAAAATTACTTAGCATGTTATCAACTCTGTTGACAACAGCTATATAAGCTCCTATATTTGAATAATATTTCACTAAATAAAGTTCATGCTTAGCTAATCTGTGTTTTAGATAAATTAAACGTTTGATAGCGTATATAGCATACTTGCTATTTGGAAAATTATAAATAATTTTTTTAAAATTATCAAAAGCAGCACGAGCATGTCCTGGATCTCGTTCATAGTCATTAACACATAATAATTTTAGCAATAATCTGTCATCTATCGCCATCTCAATGAGACCCAGCATGTAGAGCACATAGTCAATGTTAGGATGTGTAGGATAATTCAATAAAAAACTATCAATAATTTTTTTTGAATTTTTTAGTTTATATATTTTATAATATGCGTAGATTAAATCTAGCTGTACCTGTTGCGTATAGTTACCTAAAGTATAATAATGATCTAATGTTTCTAATTGTTTAATTGCGTCCTTGTAGTGACCACCCTGTAGTTTATGCCGGGCTGATTGATAAATTTCTTCTTGAAGTTTATCGTAAACATTAGATCTGTTGTGAGAACAAGCAACCAGTATTAGGCTTATGGTGATAAACAATAAATTGTTAATACTGATTATTAATTGTTTTAGTGTTCTTAACATTTTTATCTTGCCGAATAAGAACTATATCTTATAACACCGCATTTTAAATTATTTTATTGTAACAACCTAACTTTAATTAAGAGATTTTAATATGGCGCAAAAAAGTTACCTAATGGTAAAGGTTAATCATCAACCATTAGCGCAGCGTTTAGATAAAGTTATGGTAAAATTATTCTCTAATTATTCGCGCTCAAAAATTAAAAGCTGGATATTAAATGGACACGTGATGGTCAATGGTCAGGTAAATGTAGTACCAAAACAAAAGATTATTGGTGGAGAAACCATTGAATTATTGTTAGTAAAAGAAGATCCACAGTACTTGCAAGCTCAAAACATTAAGTTAAATATTGTGTATGAAGATGAATACATTATTGTAATCAACAAACAAAAAAATATAGTTGTGCATTCTGGTGCTGGTCATGTTGATGGTACTATTCTTAATGCTTTACTTTATTATTATCCTCCTATTGTTAAGTTGCCACGTGCTGGTATCGTCCATAGGTTAGACAAGGATACTACAGGTTTAATGATTATCGCTAAAACATTAACTGCATATACTAGATTAGTAGATTTATTAAAGACTAGAAATATTACCCGTGAATATGAAGCTATTACCATTGGGACAATGACTGCAGGAGGCACAGTAGCACAGCCTATTGCACGACATGCCATAAAACGTACTCATATGACAGTCAATTGTATTGGTAAACCTGCGGTCACGCACTACCGTATTATTGAGCATTTTCGTGCACACACTAGGCTACGTTTAAGGTTAGAAACCGGTCGTACCCATCAGATTCGCGTACATATGGCTTATATAAATCACCCTTTAGTAGGTGATAAGTTGTATAGTTACAGAAAGTATCAATTGAAATGTACAGGTAAAAAAATAGAAATAGAAAAAAAAATTTGGAGTATATTCGATCGTCAGGCATTACATGCAACTATGCTAAGACTTAATCATCCTATTACTAATATAGAGATGGAATGGCATGCAGCGTTGCCACAGGATATGTTGGAGCTTGTTTATGCGCTAAAAGCTGATATGCAGAATCCTTTATAGGATCATGAACTTAAAAAAATAATATAGCAGCATATTATTATATATAGCTATTTTGACAAGTCTTGGAGGCATTATGCGTTTGGATAGTTTTACCAATGAATTTCAATTAGTAATTCTAGAAGCTCAGTCATTAGCTATTAGGCAATCAAATAAATTCTTTGAACCTTTACATTTAATGGTAATTTTTCTTAACAAAGAAGATGGAACAGTATGTCAGTTACTAAAATATGCTGGTGTGAATACTTCAAAATTGAAGGTAGTTGTTGACCAACAATATAAAAATTTACCAAAAATACATAGTAGTACTACTAGTAATAGTATACAACCATCGCAAGATTTGTTAAGTCTATTGAATAGATGTGAACAACTGGCTCAAAAACGTTTTGATAGTTTTATTTCATCTGAGCTATTTATTCTAGCATCGATTGAGTCGCATGGTATCTTAGCAGACCTACTAAAAAAATATGGGGCAACGATAATATCAATTAACCAAGCAATAGAAAAAATTCGTAGTGGTCAGAAAGTCACAGATATAGATGCAGAACAACAGCGTCAAGCACTAAAAAAATTTACTATTAATCTTACTGAGCGCGCTGAACAAGGAAAATTAGATCCTGTAATAGGCCGTGACGAAGAAATACGACGTACTATCCAAGTGTTGCAGCGACGCACCAAAAATAATCCAGTACTAATAGGAGAACCAGGGGTTGGTAAAACAGCTATCGTAGAAGGACTGGCCCAGCGTATAGTAAATGGTGAAGTTCCTGAATTACTTAAAAATAATAAGGTACTGTCGCTAGACATGGGATCACTAATAGCTGGTGCAAAGTACCGCGGTGAATTCGAAGAAAGGCTAAAAAGCTTACTAAAAGATCTATCAACACAAGAAGGTGATATAATTTTATTCATTGACGAATTACATACTATAGTCGGAGCAGGTAAAACTGATGGTGCTCTGGATGCCAGTAACATGCTAAAACCAGCACTTTCCCGTGGTGAATTACATTGCGTTGGCGCTACTACATTGAATGAGTATCGTTCCTTTATTGAGAAAGATGCTGCTTTGGAAAGGCGTTTTCAGAAAGTATTAGTTGTTGAGCCTTCTGTGGAAAGCACTATTGCTATTCTACGTGGTCTAAAAGAGAGATATGAGTTACATCACAACGTACAAATTACAGATCCTGCTATAGTAGCCGCAGCTATGTTATCTAATCGCTATATAGCAGATAGACAATTACCAGATAAAGCCATTGACCTGATCGATGAGGCAGCATCCAGTATTCGTATGCAGATTGATTCTAAACCTGAAAAATTAGATCTACTAGAGCGAAGAATTATTCAGTTGAAGCTTGAACAACAGGCACTAAATAAAGAAACAGATGATGCTAGCCTTAAACGTCTAGCTATTATTAATGAAGAGCTAGAAAAAAAAGAATGCGAGTACTCTGAACTTGAATATAAATGGAAAACTGAGAAATCTTCCTTATCTGGTACCCAACAGCTAAAAAAAGAACTAGAACAAAATAAAATATATCTAGAGCAGGCACGTCGTATCGGAGATTTAGCAAGAATGTCCGAACTACAATATGGAAAAATTCCTGAGCTAGAAAAAAAATTAGCGGTAGTATCGCAATCTGAAGAAAAAAATATTAGTTTATTACGTAACAAAGTTACAGATATTGAAATAGCTGAAGTATTGTCACGTTGGACAGGTATCCCAGTATTGCGAATGTTAGAAAGCGAGCGAGTGAAACTTCTTAGAATAGAACAAGATCTACATAAAAAAGTAGTAGGCCAGAATGAAGCAGTAGAAGCTATTTCTAACGCGATACGCAGGAGTAAAACTGGAATTTCAGATCCTAATAGGCCAGTTGGTTCTTTTATGTTCCTAGGTCCTACTGGAGTAGGAAAGACAGAGCTATGTAAAGCTCTAGCTAATTTTCTTTTTAATAGCGATACAGCAATCGTACGTATTGATATGTCTGAGTTTATGGAAAAACATTCAGTATCACGTATAATAGGTGCTCCTCCAGGATATATTGGTTATGAAGAAGGGGGTTATCTTACCGAGACAGTACGCCGTAGACCTTACTCAGTTATTCTACTGGACGAAATAGAGAAAGCTCATCATGACGTTTTTAATATTTTACTGCAAGTACTAGAAGATGGAAGGTTAACTGATGGTCATGGACGTACTGTTAATTTCCGTAATACAATAGTCATTATGACATCAAACCTAGGGTCAGATATTATTCATGAACGTTTCAGTCAACTTAATTACCAGAAAATAAAAAATCTAGTTTTGGATGTTGTTAGTCATCATTTTAGACCTGAATTTATTAATCGTATAGACGATATTGTTGTGTTTCATCCGCTAGACCATGAACATATTATGCAAATTGCACAGATACAGCTAAACATTCTTTCTAAACGTTTGGAAGAACAGGGTATCTTCATTACTATCAGCGAAGAAATACTATCATATTTAGGTCAAATAGGTTTTGATCCGGTTTACGGCGCGCGGCAATTAAAAAGAACTATACAGCAGAAAATAGCTAACCCATTATCAATGCAAATTCTTGCAGGCAAATTACAAATAGGTAAACCAATAAAATTCTCTATTTCTAGAGAAAATAATATTATAGCTCATCAGTAGACCTAAGTCATATTATGTTTATGTTTAGTAGTAGTTGTTGTTATACGTTCTTTAATACGCGCAGACTTACCGGTACGTTCACGCAGGTAATATAATTTAGCCTTACGAACTAAACCACAACGTTTTACTGTAATACTACTCACTATCGGGGAATGAATCTGGAATATACGCTCCACTCCTTCCCCGTGGGAAATTTTACGCACAGTAAATGAAGAATTTAAACCTCTGTTCCTGATAGCAATAATAATACCTTCAAATGATTGTAAACGTTTTTTGCTACCTTCAAAAATCCACACCTTAACTTCAACTGAATCACCTGGGCGAAAATATGGTATTTTCTTAATCTGCTCTTGTTCTATATCTAGAATAATTTTATTCACAATATTGACCTGACCTATGATTAACATTTACATTTATGTTGATATTCATGCTTAAATTCAGTTAGTAATATTACTTGCTCATCAGTTAGAGATAAATTAACTAACATTTCAGGTCTTCTAAGCCAAGTACGGCCCAAAGACTGTTTTATACGCCATCTCCTAATCTCAGCATGATTACCAGATAATAAAACTTTAGGAACTTGTCTACTATCTAATAATTCCGGACGAGTATAATGCGGACAATCAAGTAATCCGTCTGCAAATGAGTCCTCTCTAGCTGAAGTATCGTGACTAAGTACTCCTGGGATCAATCTAGTAATTGAATCTATGATTATCATGGCGGCTAACTCTCCGCCACTAATTACATAATCACCTATAGACCACTCTTCATCAATTTCTTTTGCCATTAAACGCTCATCAATACCTTTATAACGACCACATACAAAAATTAACTTCATATATGAAGCTAGCTCATATACTCCTTTTTGATCTAATTTTCGTCCCTGAGGGGAAAGATAAATAACTTTAACTCTTTTTCCTGCCTGATATTTAGCTTCATTAATAGCATCCCGTAAGGGTTGCATCATTAATAACATTCCTGATCCACCGCCATAAGGACGATCATCGACGGTTCTATGCTTATTATTCGAAAAGTCACGTGGACTCCAGCACTGCACATGTAGTAAACCATTTTTTACTGCTCGTCCGGTTACTCCATAATCAGTAATGGCACGGAACATTTCTGGTAATAGGCTTATTAAGCCGATCCACATTAGATTATTCCTGGAGTCAAGTAAATATTAAAAACATTTTTGATCCCAGTTAACTTTAATAATACGATTTGTCAGATCTACTGTTTTAATTACCTGACCATAAAGGAATGGGATTAGTAAATCATTTTTTTTAGAAAAATATTTTTTTAAATTAGTTTTTACTACCATAACATCATTTGAGCCAGTTTCTATTAAATTAATCACTGTTCCCAGTTGATCACCATTCAACGTCTCTATTGTGCACCCAATAATATCTTTCCAGTAGTATTCACCGTTAGCAAGATTTGGTAACTGTGAAGCTTCAACTATAATTTGACAATTAGTAAATGGTTTTGCTTCTTCTCTATTGTTAATACTATTACTCTTAATAATAATAGTATTATTATGATACTTCCAGTCATCTATAGTAATCTTTTGCCATGTACCACCTGTACTACTAATATTAATAAACCATGGTTGGTAATCAAAAATACTGTTAGCAGATTGAGTAAATGAAATAATCTTAAGCCAACCTCTAATACCATAGACTACGCTGATTTTACCTAATACTATAGGATTAATAGGAACGACAGTACTCATTATTAGTTTATTTATTTTTTTTGATAAGTACAGCAACTCTTTTTGATAATTGGGCACCCTGACTAAGCCAATATGAAATTCTATTCATATCAAAACGTATATTTTCCGCTTGCCCAGTAGCCAGCGGATTAAAAAAACCAACCCTTTCAATAAAGCGACCATCACGCGCATTATGATTATCGGTTACTATTATTTGATAAAATGGGCGTTTTTTAGCTCCGCCACGTGCCAAGCGAATTGTTACCATAACTTAACATAATCCTATTTGTATTTTAAAATAACATCTCTCTAAAAATATAATAATCTTTTTAAGATTATAATGCAATTATTACTAGTTACATTAACTTTATAGTAATCCAGACGGCATCATTCTACGCATCATTTTTACTATTCCATCTTTTTTTCATGTTCTTCATCTGCTTAATCATACGTTGTAGTTCTTCAAACTGTTTTAACAGACGGTTAACATCCTGGACCTGCATACCAGAACCGGCTGCAATACGTCGCTTACGCGAACCTTTAATAATTTCTGGTTTGCTACGTTCTTGAGCTGTCATTGAAGAAATAATAGCCTCCATCCGTACTAGAATTTTATTATCATGCATTTGCAACTTTAATGAATCTGGTAGTTTACTCATTCCTGGTAATTTATTGATCATACTAGCCATACCACCAATATTACGAATTTGCTTAATTTGGTTAAGAAAATCTAGCATATCAAAACTGTCACCATGATTTAACTTACTAACTAGCTTGTTAGCTTGTACGCTATCAACCTTACGTTCTATATTTTCAATAAGTGATAATACGTCGCCCATACCAAGGATGCGATCAACTAAACGATCAGGGTAGAATTGTTCAAAAGTGTCTAGTTTTTCTCCTAAGCTCAGGAATTTAATAGGTTTTCCGGTAAGATACCTAATAGATAGTGCGGCACCGCAGCGCGCGTTACCATCTACTTTAGTCAGAATAACACCAGTTATTGGTAATACTCTATTAAAAACTTTAGCTGACTTAGCTATATCCTGACCAGTCATTGCGTCTACCACAAATAAAGTTTCCACTGGTTTAATCGCTGCATGGATACTTATTATTTCATTCATCATGAAATCATTAATATGTAGCCTACCAGCAGTATCTACTAATAATACGTCATAAAAATTTTTTTTTGCTTGTATTAGAGCTTGATTAACAATATCCACTGGTTTCTGATAGGTTTGAGAAGAAAAAAAATCTATGCCTGCTTGATGTGTCAATATTGATAATTGTTTGATAGCAGATGGTCGGTAAATATCAGCTGATACTGATAGAACTTTTTTATTATTTGTATCACGTAAATATTTACCTAGTTTTCCAACACTAGTAGTTTTACCAACTCCCTGTTGACCAACTATTAAGACTACTGCTGGTGGTTGAGTAGATAGATTTAGATAGTTATTATTATTTCCTATGGCATTTACTAGCTCAATGCGCACAATTTTAATAAACTCTTGTCCAGGAGTGAGGCTATTATTAACTTTATTACTTAAGGCCTTATCTTTTACCCTACTAATAAAGTCTTGTACTACTTGCAATGCTACATCTGCTTCAAGTAATGCCATGCGCACTTCACGTAAAGTTTCTTTAATATTAACTTCTGTTAGGCGTCCCTGGTCGCTTACATTACGTAATGCATTTGATAATTTATCTGATAAATATTTAAATATATTCATATTTTTTTTAAAATATCATTTAGTTAATCAAGTTATTTTTTTTTGCCAAAAAATCATCAAAACTAAGTAAATCGGCAGCTTCTAATTCTAATTGACGTTGCCAAGATCTAGCTTTCTCTTCTGCAAAAAAAGATTCTGATAATATTTCTAATTGTTCTTGACTTAGCATTTTAAAGTACTTGTTAGCTAGCAAACGTCCAAAACCATTAATACCATACTGTTTCATTTCTTTTAACATACGAGCAGAAATAGTAAATTCAGGCTGAATAATACTTTTCATAAGTTTGTCACATATCAGCTGATATTTAATATTACCATTAGTACTATCTATAATTTTTGCTATTTTACGTAAAGAACTAAATAATAATTTTCCTATAGTCGATAAAGATTGTTTACTTTTTCCGCAATCAACGACTAGCTGTAGCCCTGGTTTACGTCCTTCTAGAATAACTTTATTCCAATTAATACTGGTATAAAGTAACTCATTATTACTCATTGGTGGTGCATCAGCTAAAGTGCACCAAATTAAAAATAAATCTAACAATCTCACCTGCTCATCATCTAAACCTACTGGTGAGAATGGATTAATATCTAAAGATCTTACCTCAATATATTCAATTCCTCCACGTAATAAAGCATCAGAAGGAGATTCTTCTTTTTTAGTAACTCGCTTAGGTCTAATTGGTACGTAAAGTTCATTTTCAATTTGTAATAAGTTAGTATTTAGTTGTAGGTAACGTCCATTTTTTTTTAAACCAATACGTTTGTAATCAATATATGGTGTTTGTATCGCTAGCTTTAAACTAATAACATAATCATTTAGGCTATTAAAATTTATATCTATATTTTTTTGTGATTGATTAGTATATCCTAAATTACTTAACCTTAGTGAGGTAGCATAAGGTAAGTAAATAAAACCAGATGTTGATTTTTTAAATTTTAGGTCAGTTTGTCTATTATTAATAAAAGATTTACAAATGCCCGGAGATGCCCCAAATAAATATGGAATAATCCAACCAAAACGATAATAATTACGTATAAGTCCTAAATAACCAGCAGAGATAACTTCTTTACCTTCCCAGCTATCAATATCACTAATGCCAGTATAAACCTGCCAAAAAGCTAGAGGGAAAGAAAAATTATAATGTACTCCTGATATGATCTGCATCAGAGCGCTGTAACGATTTTTTAGCCCTTCACGATATAAAGTCTTCATTCTGCCTAAGTTAGAACTACCGTATTGCGCTAGTTCAATATATTCTTGACTATCGATAAAGCATGGCATACTCATAGGCCACATCAATTCATCGCAAAGATTGCGTGAGACATGGCGATGGATATCTCGTAATAAAGTTAGCATATGATTAATATCATGGGAGACTGGTGTTATAAATTCTAGTAACGCTTCAGAAAAATCCGTAGTAATCAACTTGTGGGTCAGTGCAGCACCTAGCTGTTTAGGATGAGGTGTATGTGCTAAATTTCCTGTAGTATGATTAATACGTAGCGTTTCACGCTCTACACCACGACAAATACCCTGTAAAACCTCAGGATTAGATTCTATACATAAAAGTGCCTCTGATGAGACGTGCGGAATCAACTTAACTAACCTCCAGTAAGTTATCAGTTAGTTGGGTTTTTAACATCATTAAGCTTAGATGTTAAAATATAAATATATTATTTGCATTAAATAAACATAAACTTGGTTAGTTATTTTCTCATTTGATAATAATGTTAATGTAGGAATGGTGCATCCGGAAGGATTCGAACCTCCGACCGCTCGGTTCGTAGCCGAGTACTCTATCCAGCTGAGCTACGGATGCATTATTAGTTTTTTTAGTTGCGGCGAGGGAGGGATTCGAACCCTCGATACAGTTTTTTACTATATACTCCCTTAGCAGGGGAGCGCCTTCAACCTCTCGGCCACCTCACCTAAAAGTAAAATAAACTGCTAGCAGCTTAGTAGCTACATGGCGCATATATTACTTTCTAAGCATAATAAGTCAAACCATTTTTTACCTATTTAAAAAGTTAAGATCAACTTTATTTCAAATTATTAGGAGCATAATAGATATTTGTATGGTTTTATTGCTGTTACGCCTTACCTATAGTATAGCAAGGCGCATAAATAATATACTATCAGTAAATAGTAGTAGTCTGTTGTGATTGTTCAAATTTAATACGCTGGTATATTTCTTCACGGTGCACAGAAACTTCTTTAGGAGCATTAACACCGATACGTACTTGGTTGCCTTTAACGCCTAAAACAGTAACCGTTACCTCATCACCAATCATGAGGGTTTCACCAACTCTACGAGTCAGAATAAGCATGCTTTCTTTGCTCCTTTATTAAAAGAGTCGGGTCTTTCAGTATCCCGCTATTTTTATTATGAAAGTACTTTATTTTATATAAAATATCATTAAAAAGTACTCAGTACTTTCTATTATTATTTTAGTAGATATTATTTGCTTAGCTTTTACCTTGATGTTCTTTGATATAAAGAAAAAATTATATTAAACATTTTTAGTTAACAGTTTTTCTGTAATCATAATTGTAATATGGGACAAAGCAGCTGGAATAGCGGTAATATCACTGCAACAAGCATAAGCAATTTCTGGGCTACCTCCGCCTTTACCGCCAACCTTCTGAGTTAAGGTACTTATAATATCTTTAGCTTTAATACTATTAGTTAAATTACCAGTAACCCCAGCTATCAAATTAGCTTTCATCTCCGAAATATTCGCAAGAATTATTACCGCTGAGCCTAACTTATTCTTCATATTTTCTACAATAGTACGTAGTATTTTTTGATCTATGTTTTCTAGTTGGCTAACTATTACCTGTGCACCATTTATTTTACGTATTTTGCTGCTTAATTTAGCTATTTCCTGTACTACCTGTTGATTATTGATATGATTTAGCTGTTGTTCTAATTTTTTTGTACGATCTTTCAAAGATCGTACCTTTTCTATTAAGTTAGGGCCATCATTTTTCAATAGTTGTTGTGATATGCTTTGTAATAAATGTTTTTGCTGATGTAAGCACGCTAGCGCTGCTTCACCAGTAACTGCTTCGATACGTCGAATTCCTGCAGCAATACCTGATTCTGATAAAATTAAGAATAAACCAATATCACCAGTACGGCTAGCATGAGTTCCGCAACATAATTCAGTAGAAACATTACCTATACTTAATACTCTAACTTTAGACTGGTGGTATTGCTCTCCTAATACTAATAGGTAACCTTTTTGGCGCGCTGCATCTATAGACATATTTGTTGTGTTAATTATTAAATTACTACGTATATGTTTATTTACTATCTCTTCTACTATACGTATTTGCTCATTTTCCAGAGCTTTATTATGGGAGAAGTCAAAGCGCAGATACTTGTCTTTTACTATAGATCCTCTTTGTTCTACATTGTTTTCTAGTACATTGCGTAATGCTGATTGCAGTAAATGAGTAGCAGAGTGATTTAAACTAATACAGGTGCGGCGTGCTTTATTAACATAAGCTATTACTTTATCCCCTATACTTAATTTTCCATAGCTTAGCGTACCTATATGACAAAAAGACTGACCATATTTCTTTGTATCAAATACTTTAAAAATACCAGTATCTGACTTAAGTTCCCCGCTATCACCTATTTGACCGCCTGATTCGCCATAAAATGGCGTTTCATTTAGTATTACAATTGAATTTAAATTGTTATTATTATTAATAGAATCTATTACTTCTACTGGCTTACCATCGCAGAATAAAGCCATAATTTTGCTATTATGATACGTAACGTTCTCATAACCTAAAAAATTTGTACAATATGCAATATTTAGCATGCTGCTATATTGATTATTATGATTATAACCAATAAAACTGCTTGTTTCTCTAGCACGTTTGCGTTGTACCTCCATTGCTTTTTTAAAACCTTCTTGATCTACGTTAATATTACGTTCACGACAAACATCAACGGTAAGATATAGCGGAAAACCATAAGTATCATAAAGACGAAAAGCAGTTGCTCCGTCCATAGTATCTGAATTAATATGAGCTAGCTCATGTTCTAATATAGACAATCCGCGCTCTAAAGTATGTGAAAATTGTTCCTCTTCATTGCGCAGTACAAGCTCTATCATATTCTTATTTCTTTGTAACTGCTCAGCAGCGTTACCCATGATTTCAATCAGCGGGGTTACTAATTTATAAAAAAATGGATGTGTTGCCCCTAAAATATAGCCATGTCTTATTGCACGGCGGATAATATGGCGTAATACATAACCGCGTCCATCTTTAGATGGAACTATTCCTTCACTAATTAAGAAGGCGCACGAACGAATATGATCTGCAATTACGCGTAGAGATGTACTACATATATTAGTAGTACATGTTACTTCTGCTGCGGCTTTAATTAGTTGACTGAATATATCAATTTCATAGTTAGAATTTACCTGCTGTAGTACAGCTGCAATACGCTCTAAACCCATACCAGTATCAACAGAAGGTTTAGATAGTGGTAGCATGGTGCCATCCGCCTGGCGATTAAATTGTACAAATACTAGGTTCCAAATTTCTATATAGCGATCACCCGATTCTTCTTTGCTACCTGGGCTACCTGGTGGTCTACCAAAAATATGGTCGCCATGGTCATAAAAAATTTCTGAACAGGGGCCACATGGGCCAATATCTCCCATTTGCCAAAAATTATCAGAATCATAAATACTACTACCTTCGTGATCACTAATACGAATTATACGTTCAGCCGGCATGCCTATATCTTTTGCCCATATGTTATATGCTTCGTTATCTGTGGCATAGACTGTGACCAATAGTTTTTCTTTCGGTATATTGAATAAATGTTTTCCTGTTAATAATTCCCATGCAAACTGGATAGCGTCATATTTAAAATATTCACCAAAGCTGAAGTTACCTAACATTTCAAAAAAAGTATGGTGACGCGTGGTATAACCAACATGTTCTAGATCATTATGCTTACCACCTGCCCGTACGCAGCGTTGCGCAGTGGTAGCACGCTGATATAATCTTGTATCTAGACCTAAGAAAACATCTTTAAATTGATTCATTCCAGCGTTAGTAAACATTAAAGTATTATCATTATTAGATATTAGTGAGCTGCTAGCTACTATCTGATGTCCTTTACTATGAAAAAAATCAAGAAACTTTTGTCGAATATCAGCTGTACTATTATTAATCATAATTATATTATAATCCTGATAAATATATAAATTTTATTTATATAAAATATTAGTATTTGTTTGTTAAATACTAATATTTTAACTAATAATGTAGATATGTTAGATATGATGTATTATCTATACAGAATATATTGATAAATCTTAAATATACGCGAGAAAATATTTTCTTAAAAGTTAGTTAAAAGAAAAAAAAATTTGGTAAATAGCTTATTACTCTGCTATAAGCTAAAAAAAATATTTAGTACTATGCTGCTTGATTGAAATAATTTTATTTATTCATAGCGTTCTTTGGAGTTATCTTCTTCATATAAAAATTTACTATCGGTATCGGTACTTGTTGTAGTATGCAGTAACATCTCTCTGAGTTTTTTATTAATTTCTGCTGAAAGTTGCTGATTATATTTTAGAAAGTTACAGACGTTAGTCTTTCCCTGTCCAATTTTTTCGCCATTATAACTATACCAAGAACCTGCTTTTTCAATTATATTATTCTTTACACCTAAATCTACTAGTTCACCGTAAATATTTATTCCTTCGCCGTATTTAATCTGAAATTCAGCCTGTTTAAATGGCGCGGCAACTTTATTTTTTACTACTTTTACGCGTGTTTCACTACCAATAACTACATCTCCCTCTTTCACAGAACCTATACGTCGAATATCTAGTCTAACAGAAGAATAAAATTTTAGCGCGTTACCACCAGTAGTAGTTTCTAGATTACCAAACATAACACCTATCTTCATTCTAATTTGATTAATAAATATTAGTAAAGTATTAGCATTTTTTAGGTTACCAGTTAGTTTACGCATTGCCTGGCTCATCATACGCGCAGCTAGACCAACGTGCGAATCTCCAATTTCTCCTTCTATCTCGGCCTTAGGTGCTAACGCAGCTACTGAATCAACGATAATTACATCTACTGCTCTAGATCTAGTTAATACGTCACATATTTCTAATGCCTGTTCTCCTGTATCTGGTTGTGAGCACAGTAGGTTATCGATATCTACCCCTAATTTTTTTGCATAAATGGGATCTAGTGCATGTTCAGCATCTATAAATGCGCATATTTTACCTTCTTTCTGTGCAGTGGCTATTACTTGTAGCGTTAATGTTGTTTTACCTGACGATTCTGGTCCATATATTTCTACAATACGACCCATAGGTAAACCACCTGCGCCCAATGCAATATCAAGAGATAGCGAACCTGTGGAAATAGTTTCTATATTCATGGAGCGATCTTCACCTAGGCGCATTATTGAACCTTTGCCGAATTGCTTTTCAATATGACTCAATGCTGCTGCTAGCGCCTTTTTTTATTATCATCAATAGCCATTTTAACTCCTATAAAGCGAAGCATGGAATAACATTTGAACCTTTTTTTCAATGCGCCCAAAATGTAGTAGACGTAAATAGTAAGTAATTTTTACTAATTATACTGTATTTGTCTAAAGCAGAGTACTGAGGCTAAATATACATAGCTATTATCGTAAAACATAATCCCTACTTTTTATTAATATTATCCATAAGCCCAAACAAGCAAAACACTAATAAACTAATATCGATACTATTTATGATGGATGTATAGCGCAATTTGTTTTCTAGCTGTATCTGTATTACATTTATTGATAAATAAAAAAGTTTTTCACTCGCTAGTTGTGCCTCATACCCAGTAGATATATATAACGTATAACGAAAAGCAATGGTGAATAACATAAAATTCTTTAGCAACATCTTGTCAAATGCATATAGTAAAATATATGAGAATGATTAATAATTTAATAAGCATTATACGCCATACGCCTATAGTTACTTTTTCTTTACAATAATAATTATTAAAAAAATAAATATAGCACTGTGATTAATTTTTATAGTTTGTTACTTACAAGCAGTAGAGAAACTATTTTCTATCCAACAAGCTATAATTATTTTTTATTGATGGAATTTATGCCTATATACCTATCACTACTATATATTTATATCTAGTAGTGATAGGTATTGGTTATGCGCTAGCAGCTAGTAGCTAATATAGGTAGCCAAATTTATAGAATGAAGCTTAGATGGACTGAGACTTATAGCAGGTATTTACTACTACGGTATAAGTTATGATGCTGCAGTAAGATCATCAAAATTATTATATATACTATACTATCATGGAATCTAAAGTAGTACTTTTTACCAACTATGATAACACTACTATAAAAAGTTTTTATGATTGAAAACATAAACAATCAGCACAGATAATTATAATTAGTTATTAGCGGCTGCAACTTAAACGATTATTAATTAGAAAATGTATTTTATATATTTTAAACAATCATTAATCTAATTCTATAATTAAATTATTGTCCTATAAAAATTAATTTTTTTTTTGTATTTTGCTGCGTAAAGGCAAAACTTAACTAGTTGCTGCTATTAATAAAACTACTATAACAAAGAGTAATTATTAGATCATACTATACTTGATTTTTCGACAGCCGTAATATTTTTTACCCTACCTTTAGCATGTTTATTTTTTTTATAATGTATCGATCATTTTTAGGTTTTTGTAATGCTTTGTGCTATTGTTTCAGTACAGTTTACATTGAAAGCAGCTTGAGCTATTGGTATTAATGAATAGTCATCAGGCGACACGGCATAAGCTATTTACTAGCTAGGGAAATGATAGCAAAAATTGCTAGAAAATTATTTTAGCAGCTATTATTTATTAATAGCAGTTAAGTAAAGTTGCCTATAATAGATATATTATTATCTTATTTAATTAAATATGAAAACATTATTAGAAAATACTATAATTAACCATACTCCTATGATGCAGCAGTATTTTAAGCTAAAAGCTAAGCATAAGGATATTTTACTGTTTTACCGCATGGGTGATTTTTATGAATTATTTTATGATGATGCTAAGCGGGTATCACAATTAATCAATATATCTTTAACAAAACGCGGCTCATCAGCTGGTGAACCAATTCCAATGGCTGGGGTACCTTATCATGCAGTAGAAAGTTATTTAGCTAAATTAGTAGCACTGGGCGAATCTGTAGCAATTTGTGAACAAATTGGAGATGCTACCACAACTACTACTAATGGGCTGTTAGAACGTCGTGTTGTACGTATTATTACTCCTGGTACTGTTATCGATGAAGCATTACTAAATGAACATCAGGATAATTTACTTGCTGCTATATGGCAGGAATCAAATAGTTTTGGTTATGCAACTTTGGATATGACTTCAGGTAAATTTATCCTTTCGGAACACAACAATTTATATGCTATGGCTGCAGAATTACAGCGTACTAACCCATCTGAACTACTGTATCCAGATAATCTAAATAATTTAGTACTTATTGAAAACCGTCGTGGTCTGCGACGTCGGCCAATATGGACATTTGAACTAGAAACAGCTTGTAAGCAACTGATGCTACAGTTTGGAACTAGTAGTTTAAATGGTTTTGGTATTGAAAAGACGACTTTGGCGCTACGTGCAGCTGGTTGCCTACTGCAATATGCAAAAGATACACAGCAGTGTACTTATTTACCCAATATTAGTACTGTTATATTAGAACAGCAACAAGACTACGTTATTATTGATGCTATTACAATGCGAAACCTTGAGCTAACAAAGAATTTTAGTGGCTGCGCAGACAACACGCTCATTAATATTATAGATAATACTGTAACTTCAATGGGCAGTAGAATGCTAAAACGTTGGCTATCTAGACCAACTAGAAATCTTAAAATAATAACAGATCGTCAAGAAAGTATAAAATATTTACAAAATATAGTTGAATATATACAACCAGTGCTACGCACTATAGGCGATATAGAGCGAATAATAGTGCGTTTAGCACTAAGATCTGCACGTCCTCGTGATCTAGTACGTATGCGTCATGCTTTCCAGCAATTACCAGAAATTAAACTATGTTTCAATAAAGAACAGCTGCTTGGTGAACATATTAAAAAATTAATTAGTAATATCGGTAGTTTCGATAATCTGCGACTATTATTAGAGCGTGCTATTGTTGAATACCCACCAATAATGGTGCGTGATGGCGGTGTTATTGCAACCGGATACAGCGCAGAATTAGATAAATTACGTTTTTTATCTGATAATGCTACAGACTATTTAGATAGACTGGAAATTATAGAGCGTGCTAGTACCGGACTAGATACACTAACAGTTGGCTTTAATGCTGTACATGGCTATTTCATTCAGATAAGCCGTAGACAGAGTCATCTAGCCCCAGCACGCTATATCCGTAGGCAAACTCTTAAACATGCAGAACGTTATATTATTCCTGAGCTGAAAGAGTATGAAGATAAAGTGATGACATCAAAAGTTAAAGCATTATCACTAGAAAAAACTTTGTATGATGAGGTAATTGATTTAATATTTCCGCATGTAGCTCAATTACAGCAGAGCGCAGCTGCTTTAGCTGAACTTGATGTTTTAACAAACTTAGCAGAACGTGCTGATACACTAAATTATGTATGTCCTTTAATCAGTGATAAACCTGGTATCGATATTATCGGTGGTCGACACCCTGTAGTAGAGAAGTATATAAGCGAGCCATTTATAGATAATTCTTTATCATTATCAACTAAATATAATATGCTTATTATCACTGGACCTAACATGGGTGGTAAAAGTACTTATTTGCGCCAGAATGCACTGATTGTTTTATTATCCTATATTGGTAGCTTTGTACCTGCTTCGCAGGCTACAATAGGACCTATTGATCGTATTTTTACTCGTATAGGCGCAGCAGATGATCTAGCTTCGGGTCGTTCGACATTTATGGTAGAAATGACTGAAACAGCAAATATTCTAAATAACGCGACTTGCCATAGTTTAGTATTAATGGATGAGATTGGTCGTGGGACATCTACATATGATGGTTTATCACTGGCTTGGGCCTGTGCAGAACACCTTGCTAACACCATTCAAGCAATGACTTTGTTTGCTACGCATTATTTTGAGATGTCTACTCTATCTGAAAAAATAAATGGTATTGTAAATGTACATTTCGACGCAAAAGAGTATGATAATACAATAGTATTTTTGCATAGTTTACAGAAAGGTACTACTAGTAAAAGCTATGGTTTATCAGTCGCTGTTTTAGCTGGGATACCAAATAAAGTGATACACAGTGCAAGAAAAAAGTTATCTCAATTAGAAATTATTTATAATAAGTCTGATACTAATGTTCATGTAGTATCTCAGATTGAACATAATAAATGTAATAATAACTTAATTGAGTTTGTTAAAAACATAGATCCAGACAGCTTATCTCCACTTCAAGCACTTAATGTATTATACAATATTAAAAAAATGCTATTATTAACATAATTAATTATTCACTTTTAGGCAAATAAAGTAACTGATTAATAGGTTTTACTTTATAACTAATAGCAAAATAGAATTTAACTTAGCTAGCTACGCTACTACCAATAGTAGCAATTTTTTGTCCAACTTTAACTACTTTTTGTTAATCAAAAAGTATGTTATCTGGATTAGCATATGCACTAAGGTAATCATCATTTACTGCATACACTACTAGCGGTTGCTATAATGGCTTGTCCACGTAAGCAATAGATATCAACACATTGATTTACTACTTATATTTCTGAAAAGTAATAAATTAAGTAAAATAGATAAGTAAAATATAATATAAACGTACTGCTAAATTACCTATTAATTAGTAGTGCTACAGCTTCACAGGCTATTCCCTCCAGACGACCTATGAAGCCTAATTTTTTCTGTTGTTGTAAGCTTTTAACGTTGATATCATCTATAGAACAACATAGATCTTCTGCAAGATAAATGCGCATTTGCTGAATATAATCAGAAATTTTAGGTAATTGTGTAATTACAGTAAGATCTAAATTACCTAACCGATAACCTTTGGCAATAATATATCGCCAAGCTTCGCGTAATAGTTCACGGCTATCAGCACCTTTGAATAATATATTATTATCTGGAAATATTTTACCGATATCTCCTAGAGCTGCTGCACCAAGTAAAGCGTCAGTAGCAGCATGCAATGCAACGTCACCATTAGAATGAGATAGTACACCTTGCTTATAGGGAATTCGTACACCTCCAATAATTAGCTGACCTTTTCCACCAAATTTATGTATATCAAAACCATGACCGATACGCATTTATGCTTCCTCTATGCTTCCTCTTGAGAGAGATAAAATCTAGCTAAAGATATATCTTCTGGCCAAGTTACTTTAATATTATCGGTTCTACCAGGTACTAATAAAGGTCTGTATCCATAATATTCTAGTGCAGAAGACTCATCTGTCAAAGATACTCCTTCATTGATGGCTCTATTCAAACAATTATTTAGTAATTCAAACATAAATAACTGTGGCGTTAAAGCATGCCACAAATGCGTACGCTCTAAAGTATGATCTATAGTAGTTAGTTCAGTCCCTTTGCTACTACTAGTAGCATGCTTTATAGTGTCGCGCACAGGTTTTGCTAATATTCCTCCTATTTTAGAACCAACAATAACAGTATTCAGTAAATATAATAGATCTGTTTGATGTAAGCATGGACGCACTGCATCATGAACTAATACCCATGATACATCATGCTTAACATTGCGTAGTGCTAACATAACAGAATCTGCTCGGTTAATACCGCCTAGCACAGCTATAACACGCGCTTCATAAGAAATAGGTAACTTATGAAACCAACGGTCATTGGGACTAATTGCAACAATAATTTTACTGATACAAGGCTGACGTAATAGTGCTGATATTGCATACTCTAATATGGTTTTTGTTCCAATATTAATATACTGCTTTGGAAATGAATGTTGCATACGAATACCAATGCCAGCCGCAGGTATAATTGCTACTACATTAGGTAATTTTACTGAAAATAACGTCATACTTACTTATATTATTATTTTATAGGGACTAAACGATAGAAAGTCTCACCTGGCTTAATCATATCTAGTTCATTGCGTGATCTTTCTTCTATAGCAGCCTCTTTACCATCATATAAATCACTAACTTCAGCAAATAACTTAGCATTACGTTGACTAAGTGTTTCGTTTTTTTTTTGATTAACAATATTACTATCTAGGCTTATTAGCGCAATAATACCATGTTTACCTAGCCAAAGAGAATATTGCAGCCAGATAAGTAGTGCTACTAATAGCAACTGCAGTGTTTTTATTTTTACGTCCGTCCTATAACATGAAATGTTGGTACTAACTATTTAAAAAGGGAAAACTAGTTAACGGACCTAGCTGAATTGCAGCTAGGTAAAAAGCTAAGCACTGATGAATTCATCTTACTATTATTACTATTAATAAATACAATGAATAACCCAGCCAAGTATATAATACTGTATCTAATAGTAGCATTTCTACTACTTACAAAAATATAACGCCTTACTTAATAGCTTAAATACAGTAAATTATTACTGATTTGATTATAGTCTATTATTATTTAGACTAAAATGCTTATTTATTTTTGTCCCTAATGTTTTTGCTATGTTAGTTTTAAGATGAAATATCAGTTTCCATAATAGCCTGCGACAAATGGTGTTTAATATATAATATATACTATTATACCTAAATTAATTATATTAAGCTAGGATATAGCTAGCCTAGTTGCTGTTGTTACGCAGAACACTAATAACTAGCAGCAGTACCTAACTTTTTAAGTATATAGCAATATACTGACTTGGTTAAAAATAACATATATTATATTAATAATATTATATATAAAAATTATTAATTTAAAATTTTTACCTTTGAAGATGCAAACTATTTACCTTACAAAATGCAATGTACCTGCTGGGAAGGTGGCCACATTTTAATTAATTTTTAGTAAAATTTAGTTTACTGCTTATTATATAGATCCGATTATAAAACTTGTTATATTATTGAGTTGTCTAATATTAAAGCTGTATGTAAGCCTATTATTTATCAGTTAGATCACTTTATCACATAATTATAAAACCACACTATCGAAGTAATTGCTGCACAATGAGTTTTGCACAAATTACGGCAAAACCTAAATTTACTTAATTTTTTAATTTTGGCTGTGTATATCGTGGTAATATAGTATATTTTATACTAATACTTATTTGATATTAATACTTAACAACTGACTTAGCGAAGTTTATGTTCAGCAATATTAATGTGGTATTTATGTATTTTTATCTATAAACGCCAGTTAATGGCCTGCTATACAGGTTGTATTATCAATACACAGCTTAACTAATAGTTTGAACTACTATAAATTTGGTTTACCGTAATTTTGTAATTATTAGCCGTAACTTATCCAGTTTGTAGATATTATTTTTTTTACCGGCTACTAGGTTTTTAATTTCTTAGGCAAGATCCCATAAACATACATAATTAAAACTAAATTTACTATATTATATTAGGCCATACTGTTGGTTTTAGGCGTACAGATAATGTTCTGCGTCCCACTAGTTGCTAGTTTATATCTGGCAACTAAATGTAGTTTTTTATTATAAGTATTATATACTTTAATAATGATTTACTTATTAGCACAAACTATTTCTTTAGCATTAAGATACAAAGGATACTTTGTGGTATCACACAAGCTACAACTTACCATACCGCATTGTTGTCTACTAATAAAAGAATAAGTCGACTAATAAAAATATCAGTAAAAACAGTTAATTAACCTTAACCTTATTGCCTTGTAGCAGCAGCGTATAAACAATTGTATTGATATTTTACTGTACTGCATTTATGCAGCGCAGCCTGAAAGTTATCAAGTTAGTTAAACTATTTCATTTTTATTTATTTTATAGCCATAAAACTACTATTAAATAATGCTTTTTCACCAAGTTCTTCTTCTATGCGAAGAAGCTGATTATATTTAGCTAATCTGTCTGAACGGCTCATAGAACCACTTTTAATCTGTCCGGCTGATATTCCCACAGCTAAATCAGCGATAATAGTATCTTCAGTTTCACCGGAACGATGAGATATAATTGTTGCATAACCAGCATTCTTAGCCATGTTGATGACTTCTATAGTTTCTGTAAGAGAACCAACTTGGTTTAACTTAATAAGAATAGAGTTCATTATGCCTTGTTCGATACCTACTTTTAGCATTTTAGTACTGGTAACAAATAGGTCATCGCCTACTAACTGAATTTTATCTCCTAATACTTTTGTATGGTATAAAAAACCGTCCCAGTCTGATTCGTGGAGACCATCTTCAATAGAAATTATTGGGTAATTTGTGGTTAGCTCTTTAAGGTAATCTGTAAATTCTTGTGAGGTAAATTGTTTTCCTTCTCCTTTTAGATAATATTTACCGGTAGCTGGATCAAATAGTTCTGAAGCAGCGCAATCAATAGCTAAAGCAATATCTTTACCTAAAATATAACCAGAGTTATCTACTGCTATTTTGATAGCATCTAATGCAGCGGTATTTGATCCTAAATTAGGCGCGTAACCACCTTCGTCGCCTACTGCAGTTTGCATATTTTTAGTTTTAAGTACGTAGGCTAAATGATGGAACACTTCAGAACCCATTCTAATTGCTTCTTTGATAGTTTTTGCGCTTACTGGAATAATCATAAACTCTTGTATATCAATATTATTATTTGCATGCTTACCTCCATTGATAATATTAATCATCGGTAATGGCATCAAAAATTTACCTGTGGTACCGTTGAGTTCAGCAATATAAGCATAAATAGGCATGTACTTTGAAGCTGCTGCAGCTTTCGCTACTGCTAGTGATACAGCAAGAATAGCATTAGCGCCTAATTTGCATTTATTTGTTGTCCCGTCTAGCTCTATCATACAGTTATCTATTAATTTTTGCTTTTGAGCATTTTTACCGATTAATGTTGCAGCAATTGGACCATTAACAGAGTTTACTGCTTTAGTTACTCCTTTTCCCATAAAGCGTAATGGATCACAGTCTCGCAACTCTAGTGCTTCTAAAGATCCTATAGAAGCACCAGATGGTACAGAGGCTAGACCAATGAAACCACTATCTAGATGAACTTCAGCTTCAACAGTAGGATTTCCACGAGAGTCGATAATTTCACGACCAACTATTTTAACTATTTTTGACATTAGGATTTCCTTAAATATATATTTAATAATATTATTTTTTTCTGGTTTTTTGATATTCCATGGCGGCCTTGATAAATCCTGTAAATAAAGGATGACCATCACGTGGAGTTGAAGTAAATTCTGGATGAAATTGACTAGCAACAAACCAGGGGTGATCTGGATATTCTATAATTTCTACTAGCTTGTTATCAGATGATAGCCCTGATACGCGAAGTCCAGCTTCCTCAAGTTGTGGCAAAAAAATATTATTTACTTCGTAGCGATGACGATGGCGCTCCATTATTAGATCATGACCATATATTTTACGTGCTAAGCTGCCGTAAGTAAGTTTACAAGGCTGGCTACCAAGACGCATAGTCCCTCCTAAATTACGTGTTTTACTAAGTAATTTTACATTACCATTTGTTGTGCACAATTCATTAATTAGTGCTACTACAGGATACTTACAGTAAGAAATAAATTCTGTAGAGTTAGCCTCAGGCATATCAGCTACATTGCGAGCGAACTCTATGATAGCTATCTGCATACCAAGACAGATACCTAAATAGGGAATATTATTCTCTCTAGCGTATTGCGCAGTAATTATCTTACCTTCTACACCTCGATATCCAAAGCCTCCTGGAATTAAAATAGCATCTAAGTCTTTTAGAATATCTAAACTACTTGTTTCTACATGTTGAGCATTTATAAGGTTAATGTTGACAGTAATACTATTTTTAAGTCCTGCATGTTTCAGTGCTTCCATAACTGATTTGTAAGCATCCGGTAATTCGATATATTTTCCTACAATACCTATAGTAACTTCACCAACTGGATTAGCTTGCTGATAAATAACTTGTTCCCACTCAGAAAGATCAGCTTCAGGACATGTCAAGTTGAAACGCTCACAAATATAATCATCTAGATCTTGCGACTGTAATAGTGCAGGAATTTTGTAAATAGAATCCACGTCTTTAAGTGAAATTACCGCATTTTCTAATACGTTACAGAACAAAGCTATTTTTGCTCTTTCGTTGCTAGGTACTGTACGATAAGATCTACAAATTAGTACGTCAGGCTGAATACCAATAGACAGCAGCTCTTTTACAGAATGCTGTGTTGGCTTAGTTTTCAACTCACCTGCCGCATCTATGTAGGGTACTAGAGTTAAGTGCATATATAACGTATGAGTCCGTCCTACTTCTACTGCCATTTGTCTTATAGCCTCTAGGAAAGGTAGCGATTCGATATCACCTACAGTCCCACCTATTTCTACTAAGACTATATCGTGGCCTTCTCCGCCCTCAATAATACGTTTTTTGATTGCGTTAGTTATATGGGGAATAACCTGAATAGTAGCCCCAAGATAATCACCACGTCGCTCTTTATGCAGGACATCGTAATATATACTGCCAGTAGTAAAGTTATTACGATGCGACATTTTAGTACGTATGAAACGTTCATAATGCCCAAGATCTAAATCTGTTTCTGCACCATCTTCTGTAACGAATACTTCTCCGTGCTGAATAGGACTAATAGTACCTGGATCTACATTAATATATGGATCTAACTTAATAATGGTAACGTTAAGACACCTAGCTTCTAGGATAGCGGCAAGTGATGCTGCAGCAATCCCCTTACCTAAGGATGATACAACCCCTCCTGTCACAAAAATATAATTAGTTTTCATAATTAATATGAAAATAGCATAGCAAAACCTAATAAAAAATATAGCAAAATAATATACCTCAATCTTACACAAACATTCCATAACAAATACTTTTGATTATTTGGTTGGATAGCTGTTTGTTATCTATAATATAAATTATTATTAGTTATGGATATAAAAAGTGCGCAGCAGCAATACTTAGTTAAGTTAGCATAGTTCTGCATAGTGATTATCGGATAGTTTTGCTACGTAGTCCTAGTACAGGACTAATATATTAATGATAATAAGTATTAAATTGTAAGTTTAATTAAAATTAATAAAATTTTTATATAAATAAATATAATAAAAATTATTAATTATGCTAATATTTATCACGAAATTTTATACTGAAATAACTTAACAACTACTAGTCCTGCGTAAAATGCAGAAAAAATATTTTTTACTACCGTATGTATATAAATAAAGTCCATGTACATAATAATAAGATAAGCTATCGTTCGTTATCACTCCCCTACCTAATAAGGAAAGGATAAGTCAGTGTTTAAATAAATACAAAGCCAAGCAGCACGCAAGATTACGTAATATTATTACTATACTATTTAACTACTACTTAACTACTACTACTATCTAGTTGTATTAAAATTTTATGCATGCAGCATCATATACTACTACTATACCTATATAAATAAGTATGTTGCTCTTGCTGCTATATTTAGTTATTAATTAATATTAAAGAAATACTTTAAATTATTAAAAAAAATAATAAATATACTAATTACTAATTAATCTCAATAAAGAGAAATTTTATGATAATTGGTATTATAGGTGCGATGGCACAAGAAGTTTTATTGCTTAGAAAGAAATTAACAAAAATTACTATTTGGCAACAGGCTGGATGTAAAATTTATAGCGGATATATGCAAGGAAGAAAAGTAGCTTTAGTCCAATCAGGAATTGGGAAGGTTTCCGCAGCATTAGGAACTACACTATTACTATATCATTTTAAACCGGAATTAGTCATAAATATTGGTTCAGCTGGTGGTATTTATCCTAATTTAGTAATAGGTAATATTGTGATATCTGATAAAGTTATTTATCATGATGTAGATTTAATAGCATTTGGCTATGATATAGGACAGATGGCACAGTGCCCATCATCATTTAAAGCTGCACCTAAATTAGTAAAGTTAGCTAAAACAATCACAGAAAGTCTTGGTTTACATGCTTTACTTGGTATTATACTTAGCGGAGACTCATTTATCCATGGAGGGCAAAAACTATCCTATATAAAAAATAATTTTCCGCAAGCAATAGCGGTAGATATGGAAGCTACTGCTATTGCTCATGTATGCTATAGATTTTCTATACCATTTGTAGTAATACGTTCTATCTCCGATTTTGCAGATAACTTATCTCAAAAAAAATTGAGAGATAATATTAAAGTAGTGGCAACTAATTTATCAATTGTTGTTGCTGAAATGGTACTGGCTATATCCTAACCAGCCTAGCTGCTATATAATATACTATACTTATATACTAAATGAAGATCCGCATCCACAAGTAGTTTTTATATTAGGGTTAGTAACAATAAAGCGCGAACCTTTTAGTCCTTCGCTGAAATCAACTGATCCTCCCAATAAATATTGCATGCTAATTGGATCTACAACCAGCATAACACCTTGTTTTTCTATAGTGAAATCATCATGATTAATTTTATCATCAAAAGTAAAACCATACTGTAAGCCATTACAACCACCACCAGTAATATATACTCTTAACTTAAGATTTTTGTTTGCTTCTTCTGCAAGAAGCTGTTGTACTCTGTGTACAGCGGAATCAGTAAATGTTACAGGAAAACTTGTAGTTTCTTTCATAACTTGTATTTATCCTTATTAATTAATATAAATTAACTTAATTTTATTTTTTACTAAAATAATTTACTTATTAATCAGAAGATAGGATAGTATATTAGAAACTACTGATAATGTTTTTATATTTGTTCCTAACAATTAATTTTGTTGTGAAAAAATTTTCAACCAACCAAAGACTTTTTGTAGATAATTTTTTTTATCTAATTGTAATATTTTTTTCTGCCTAGGTTCATATTCATAGTTAGCTCCTGTTGGAAAACCTTGTTCTATATTACACAATGATATCGGATCATCAGTCCAAATCGGTATAGGACGTAGTCCGCTATTTTTAGCGCAAACTAATTTTCCAAACAAATCAATATACATATTAATTATTCCTTCTGGAGGAATAAGATTAAGCTTAATCGGAGTTTTGTTATTTAGATAGCTATTATACACAGTAAGAGCACCGGTAGAACCAGTAAGCTTAGCTGGTTCATTATTATCTTTCCCAAGCCATATAACAGTAACTTCTTTTCCATCTATACCCACCACCCAGCTGTCACGTAGTTCATTAGTGGTACCTGTTTTTGCTGCAATATTATATTCAGAAAATTTTTCAGAGATCAATATTGATGTACCCCTTTCTACGACCTGTTGCATGGCATATAAAGTTAGGTAGGCAGCTTGAGCTGGAATTACCCGTTCGGACTGTGGTAAACTTTGATACAATATTTTTCCGTCTTCGCTTATAACTGCACGTACGGCTGATAAGGTAGCATGGTTACCATAGTTCGCAATAGTTTGGAACTGCTGTGCTATTTCTAATGGCGTTAGACTAATAGCACCTAGTATAATTGAAGGTATAGGATGAATTACTGATACTGGGATCCCTAATTTAATAAAAGTATTAATAATATTATTTAACCCTACGGCTATACCTAGATTAACCATGGGGACGTTGATAGAATAAGTAAATGCGTCAATTAACATCACTTTACCACGGAACTGTCGGTCATAGTTTTTAGGAAACCATATACGACTACCAATACCACAATTTTTAGTTGGAATAGCAAGTGGTTCATCAGTAATCCAAGTATTTAGCCTATATTTATTTGGTTGGCTAAGAGCAGTAATATATGTAGCTGATTTAGCAAGCGATCCAACTGAACGTCGTGCGTGCATAGCACGGTTAAAACCAGCAAAGCGCGTATCAGAACCGCCTACCATAGAAAGAATTTCTCCACTGAAACGATCTACAACTACCATTGCGCTCTCTAGGTCTGGAATGCTATTTTTTTTTCTTAGAATTGGAATACTTAACTTAATTGCTCTTTCTGCGGAACATTGAGAAACTGGATCTAAAGTAGTAAAAATTTTTATGCCGGATAGTGTATTAATTTTTATTTTAATATTACGATTAAATTCTTTATATACCATGTTAATAAAAGAATGCGGCGGCATAAAAATACTACAACTTAGCTGTACATTAAGCGGACGGGAAATCAATTTTTTATACAGATCTAGATTAATAATATTCTGTGCTTCTAAACATTTAAGCACAATATTACGACGATCTATCGTTAGTTTCGGATGACGTAATGGATTATACAAAGAAGCACCCTTAACCATTCCTACCAACATTGCCTGCTGTTCTAAACTAATTTCATTTATAGGTCTACCAAAGTAATACATACTAGCAAGCGGGAAACCACGTATCTGCTCATTGCCACTTTGACCAAGGTAGACATCATTTAGGTAAAGTGCTAAAATTCTGTCCTTACTATAGTGATAATCGAATAATAATGCCATATATGCTTCGTTTAACTTACGCCAAAATGATCTTTTATTACTAAAAAATAAGTTTTTTACTAGTTGCTGGGTAAGTGTACTACCTCCCTGTATTGTGTGCCCAGCGGTAAAGTTTGCTAGGAAAGCACGAAAAATAGAAGTCAAGCGAATACCATAATGCTGGTAAAAGTACCTATCTTCAGTAGCAATAAGTGTTTCTACTAGAAGAGGGGGAAAATCATCTAGTGGTAAAAAAAATCTTTGCTCCCCGTTTGTAGAAGGAAGTATGGTAATTAATTTAGGATCTAATCTAAATAAGCCAATATTATTTTTAATATTTTTATGATTAATTTTTAGTACTTTTTTGTTTTTAAAAGTAATACTAGTTCTAATAGGTCCTTCCTTTCCATCAGGAAAAGGAAAAGAACGACGGAACAGTTCAATACTATTATTACGTATTATAAACTCACCAGGACGAGTAATTTTTGATACTAGACTATATTTTAGTACTTCTAACAGTCTTACTAGGTCATTAAGGCTATAGGACATACCAGGCTCAAGGTGGACAATACGTCCATAAACAGCAGCAGGTAACTGCCAAATATTACCGTTGATACGGTAACGTAACTGCGTATCTAAATAAAATCCATATATAATAATTAATGTTATTAACATTAATAATAATATTATTAATTTATATAAAAAATTAATACATATATGTTGTTTTATTTTAATATAAAATATTCGAAATGATAAATTATTTTTCAAATGTATAAATTTTATTATCAGTTTTCGGTAAAGTTGAATAGGTTCACTGTAATGATCAGACATGTTTGTAATTCTCCAGATTACTGACACAGATGATCCTACCTCTTACTATTACTTTGCCATAATCTGCTAAGATAAAAGCAGAAACATCTATTTTAGAATATTTTATAATATGATTATATTACTGATATGATCAGTATCATATAATTATGGATGTATTGATTGTTATTTATTTTGTCATGAAATAGTATCTTAGTAGAAACTAGGTTAGTAGTTATGATACTACGTTAGAACATAGCAATTTGAGCTAATATAGCTAGCCTTAATTATAGACCGATTTTTTCAAAAAATATTAGGTATTGTTAGTTATTATTTGGTTAGTAAGAAAAGGAAAAGTAATATGCAACAACAAGGGAAAAAAATTACCAATCGTAAAAAATCCTCATTAAGTATTCTCGCTATAGCTGGAGTAGAACAATATCAGCAGAAGCCTGGCGAAGAATATATGAATGATGCTCAGCTGTTATATTTTAGACGTATTCTAGCAGCATGGCGCAATCAGCTGAGAGATGAAGTTGGACGCACAGTTTCTAATATGCGTGATGAGGCAGCAAATTTTCCTGATCCTGTAGATAGGGCAGCTCAGGAAGAAGAATTTAGCCTTGAACTACGTAATCTTGATCGCGAACGTAAGTTAATTAAGAAAATTGAAAAAACACTAAAAAAAGTAGAAGAACATGCTTTTGGCTTCTGTGAATCTTGCGGAATAGAAATAGGCATTCGTCGTTTAGAAGCTAGACCTACTGCTGATTTATGTATCGACTGCAAAATTTTGGCAGAAATAAGAGACAAGCAGATGTTAGATAATAACTAGCTCCTAGTAGTAAGTAATAAGCTAGCTTATTGATACATTACCTAATTTCCCATAGTTGATTAGTACAGTAAGTACGTACTGTTATAATTTTACTCACTAAGTGTGCACATACATAAAATACATATTTTACTTAAAATTATTTATTATTACTGATGTTAACTATTTTTACCCGAACAGCAAAATGTTGCCGTCAGGGACTTAATAGTGAAAATGTTGACACTGAATTGGCATTAACTTTAACTATTATCCCACGCAATCAGCACTCCATCTCTCGTAAAGAGATCAGTGCAAATGCATTAAAGGTCCTTTACCGTCTTAGTAAAGCAGGATTCGATGCCTATTTAGTAGGAGGTTGTGTGAGAGATATTTTATTAGGTAAAAAACCTAATGACTTCGATATTACTACAAATGCTACTCCAGAAGAAATGCGTAAATTATTTCGTAATTGCCGACTAGTAGGTCGCCGCTTTCGTCTTGCTCACGTGATATTCGGCAAAGAAATAATTGAAGTTGCTACTTTAAGAGGTCATCACAAAAGAATTGATCCTAAAAATCAATATAGTAGTACGACTACAACAGCTACCTCACTAACCTGCAAAAATGGGATGTTATTACGTGATAATATTTTCGGTTCTATTGAGGAAGACGCTCAGCGAAGAGATTTCTCTGTAAATTGTATTTATTATAGTGTTATAGATTTATCTTTAAGAGATTATACAGGTGGCTTAAAAGATATAAAAGATAAGAAAATTCGTTTAATTGGAGATCCTGAGACCAGGTATCGGGAAGATCCCGTTAGAATGCTACGCGCGGTGCGCTTCGCAGCTAAATTAAACATGACTATAAGTGAAGAAACAGCAAAACCTATTCTTAGACTGTCAAAATTATTAGATCATATTCCTCCAGCTAGGCTATTCGACGAAGCTATGAAATTACTGCAAACTGGGTATGGTGAACAAACTTATCGCTTACTTTGTCAATATCAGCTGTTCAAAAAACTATTTCCATTGATTAGTAGAAAATTTACCGAGAACGGCGACAGTTATATGGAAAGAATGATCACAAAAGTACTTTCATATAACGACAATAAATTTCATAAAGCAAGTATGGTTAATCCTGCTTTTTTATTTGCTGCTATGCTATGGTATCCTTTATTAGATTCTGTGCAAAAAAAAACAAAAGATAGCAGAATTGCCTATTTTGATGCTTTTATAATTGCTATTAATGATGTACTAGATGAACAGTCAAATACATTAGCTATTCCTAAAAAGATAACAATCTTTATACGTGATATGTGGCAATTACAACTCAAGTTATCACTTTATAATGGTAAAAAAGCTCAAAAATTAATAGAACATCCCAAGTTTCGCAGTGCCTATGATTTACTAGTACTACGCGCTGAAGTAGAAAAAAATATTGAATTACAGCGTATTCACAACTGGTGGAATAAATTACAAACTACATTAACTTTACATCGTAATATGATACATACTATGAGTCTACTAAATCAAGAGAAATAAAAATAAATTATTATGGAACTTGTATTTGTCTCAGTTGGTAGTAATTTATCTGAACCTTTGCTACAGGTAACAAAAGCACTATCTGCTTTAGGAGCAATCCCAAAAACAAGTATAGTTATGTGTTCTTCTTACTATAGAAGCAGACCATTAGTCAATAATTATAATTATAATAATAATCAGCCTGATTATCTTAATGCTGTGGTAGCATTAGAAACTGAACTTACGCCAGAATTATTTCTATATTATATAAATATAATTGAAATACAACATGGACGTACACGTCAAAAGTACCGCTTTGCGCCCCGTACTTTAGATTTAGATATTGTACTATTTGGTACCAAAATAATAGCAACAAGTAAGTTAACTGTGCCACATTACGATATGCATAACCGTGAATTCATTATTTATCCGCTAGAAGAGATTGCTCCTAATATCATATTACCTGATGGCACATCCCTAGTTGCCATCAGAAGAAACATTAATAGAAATGGCATGATATTATGGGATGATACCTCTCTAATTACTGAGAGATAAGTATATGGTAGGTTTATGTTCTCAGATAATGTATTTTACTACATAAGGATAAGGATGATTAACTGCTATGCAAGAGCTTTATGACCCTCAAAAGATTGAATATGATATTCAGAAATACTGGCATGAAAATGAAACTTTCCAGGTAAAAGAAGATATCAATAAAGAAAAATATTATTGTCTATCTATGCTACCCTATCCATCTGGTAGTCTGCATATGGGACATGTACGTAATTATACAATCGGCGATGTCATTGCAAGATATCAGCGTATGCAAGGGAAAAATGTACTGCAACCTATAGGATGGGATGCTTTTGGCTTACCTGCTGAAATAGCAGCTATAAAAAACAAAACAGCACCTGCAAACTGGACTTATGCTAATATTAATTATATGAAAAATCAACTAAAGCAACTAGGTTTTAGTTACGATTGGAGCCGTGAAATAACAACATGTCAACCAAAGTACTACCGTTGGGAACAATTATTCTTTACCCAATTATATGAAAATGGTTTGGTATATAAGAAAACTTCACTAGTACACTGGTGCTCAATTGATAAAACAGTACTTGCTAACGAACAAGTAATAGATGGGTGCTGCTGGCGATGTGGTCATAAAGTAAATTACAAAAAAATTCCACAGTGGTTCATTAAAATTACCGCTTATGCTGACCAATTACTTTATGATCTAGATAAACTAGAATACTGGCCAGAACAGATCAAGACTATGCAACGTAATTGGATTGGTCGTTCTGAAGGTATAAATATTACATTTGAGGTAGCAGAAACAGAAGAACAACTTACTGTTTATACCACACGTCCCGATACTTTAATGGGCGTGACCTATTTGGCAATAGCTATTAATCATGTACTAACTAGAAAAGCTGCTAGTTGTAATTCAGAATTATTGGATTTCATTAATAATGAAAGCCATACACAATTAGCAGAAGCGGCCATAGTAAAAATGGAAAAACAAGGTGTATTTACTGGTTTATACGCAATCCATCCTATTAAAGGAGAAAAACTACCAATATGGGTGACTAATTTTGTACTTTTTGATTACGGTACTGGATCAGTGATGGGAGTACCTGCACATAATCAGCATGATTGGGAGTTTGCAAAAAAATATAACTTACCTATTAAGACTGTCATTCTTAATGAAGAAAGCAGTAAACCTAATAAAAGCAGTAAACCTAATATAGGTGCACGAGCAATGATGGAAAAAGGTGTTCTTTATAATTCTGGTGAATTCGATGGCCTAAATTATCAAGATGCCTATAAAGCCATTACTAAAGTTTTGATAGAAAGGGGGATAGGTAAGAAAAAGGTAAACTATCGTTTACGTGACTGGGTAGTTTCACGCCAACGTTACTGGGGTGCTCCGATACCTATGATAACACTAGAAAATGGTTCAATAGTTACAACATCTATAGATAATTTGCCTGTTATCTTACCAGAGTATGCTTTTATGGAAGGAATTTATAATCCCCTGAAAAATGATAAAACATGGTCTAATACTACTTATAATAATCATGCGGCAATGCGTGAAACTGATACTTTCGATACTTTTATGGAATCTTCTTGGTACTACGCACGCTATACTTGTCCAAATTATGATAAAGGAATATTAGATATTGCTGCAGCAAACTATTGGCTACCTGTGGATCAATATATTGGCGGAATTGAACATGCTACTATGCACTTAATGTACTTTCGCTTTTATCATAAATTATTACGTGATGCTGGGTTAGTTCAATCAGACGAGCCTACTAAACGTCTATTATGTCAAGGTATGGTGTTAGCTGATGCATTTTACTATGTAGATAGTAGTACCGGTGAACGTATCTGGGTTTCACCTAGTAATGTTAAAACAGTTCAGCGTGAAAAAAACGGAACAATTGTTAAGGCTATCGATTCACAATGTAACGAGCTAGTATATGCAGGCATGATAAAAATGTCTAAATCTAAAAATAATGGTGTAGATCCGAATATTATAATTAACAAATATGGAGCTGATACTTTGCGTTTGTTTATGATGTTCGCCTCTCCAGCAGAAATGAATTTAGAATGGCGAGAGTCTGGTTTAGCTGGTGCTAAAAGATTTTTAACACGTCTATGGACGATAATATATAAACACACTAAACTTGGTATGGTAATTGCGCTAGAATATTCCAATATTAGTAATGATCAAAAAAAATTACGTAGAGAATTACATCAAACAATAGCTAAAGTAACTGATGATATCAGTCGCCGCCAAACGTTTAATACTGCGATTGCTGCTATTATGCAGTTAGTAAATACACTATCCGAAGCATCGAAAACAAATGCACAAGACCGCGCTATTTTGCAAGAAGCTCTGCTTGCTGTAGTACGTATGTTATATCCATTTACACCTCATATTTGCTTTAAGCTATGGCAAGCATTAGGTGGAAAAGAAAATATTGATAATGCTCCATGGCCCATAATAGATAACAATGCACTGTTAAATGATAATATATTAATCATTGTTCAAATTAATGGTAAAATGCGCAGTCGAATTACAGTTCCAGCTGATGCAGACGAAAGATTAGTACTAGAATCTGTTTACAGAGACAAGTCTGTTATGAAATATTTAAATTTAAAAACACCCAATAGAGTAATTTATATACCTAAAAAACTGGTGAACCTAATTATAGGTTAGTAAATTACATTTAATTATAGATACTACTAGTAAAATAAACTTGCATAACAGCTTTTGACGCTTAAAATAAATAATTTTTATATGATAAAATATCATATAATTGAGATACAGCTATGATTAGGCTATATCCCTCTCAGTTAGAAGTACAACTAAAAACTAATTTGTATTCTTACTATTTACTGATTGGTAATGATATACTTTTGCTGCAAGAGAGCCAAAATAGTATTTACGCTAAGGCACATAATCTTAGGTTTAATGAACATTATAGCATAGTGTTAGACGAAGTCACAGATTGGGATACTATACATAGTATAAGTAAAACACGAAGCCTATTCGCAAGTCGCCAAACTTTATTATTGATAATACCTGAAAAAGGTATCACTGCAATGATAGAAGAAAAATTAGTAGCTATATTAGGATCTTTATTAAATAAAGATTTATTACTAATTTTACGTAGTAACAAAATGTTTAGTGTGAATTATAATAGTAAATTGTTAAAAGTATTAAGTAACTACCATGGAGTGTTAGTTAACTGCACTACGCCTGAACCTGATAAATTGCCATTATGGGTTCATAACCGTGCAAAAAAAATGCAGCTATCGCTAGATAATGCTGCTTGTCAGTTACTATGTTATTGCTATGAAGGAAATTTATCTGCATTGGTCAATGTACTAGAGCTCCTCAAGTTAATGTACACTGATGGCATACTTACTCTACCGCGGGTAGAGCAATCAATAAATGATTCCTCTCACTTTACTATTTTTAATTTGATAAATACTATACTAGAAGGTAATCATGAACGTGCTAGTCATATTATACACAAGTTACGGTTAGTAGCTATAGAACCAGTGATACTGCTACGCTACATCCAGCAAGATGTTTTGCTACTACTTAATATTAGTAATAAGATAAATGATACGCCTATAAGAATATTATTTGACCAACATAAAATATGGATCAATCGTAGACCTTTACTTCTGAAGGCGCTAAAGCGGATAAATTTACAGCGCTTGTATAAAGCCATAACACTAATTCTAAAGATAGAACTAACTATTAAGAATACAAATAATGATGCTAGTGATAGTGATTATATATGGGCTAATATTAATAATTTAGCACTGCTATTATGTTGTAGTAATGAGCTTATTCCTGCAGAAATGATAGAATATATCTAAGTAATATAAAATATATGGCTAAAAGATTATTAACTGCTTTCTATGGTGGTACTTTTGATCCTATTCATAATGGTCATTTACAGCCAGTAATCGCTCTAGCCAAGCTAGTCAATCTAAAACGAGTTATTATTTTACCAAATAAAATTCCACTACACCGTAAACAGCCACAAGCTACCCCTAATCAAAGACTAATGATGACACGACTAGCTATTGCAGATACCCAATGTGAGCTATTTATTATAGATGAAAGAGAATTACACAGTCCTAAACCATCTTTGACGGTAGAAACATTTAAATCTATACGTAGAGAATATGGTCCGATAGCCCCGATCGGGTTAATTATAGGTCAAGATTCCCTATTAACGTTACCACAGTGGCACAGAAGTCAAGAATTATTAGAATTATGCCATATTATTGTTTGCACTAGACCTTGTTACCAGCATTATAGTAGTAGTTATTTATGGATAGAAAATCGTTTAACTAATGATCCTACAGCTATGTGCTACCAACCAGCTGGACTAGTATATTGTGCTGCAACACCAGCACTAGCTATCTCAGCTAGTGAAATTCGCTGGCGCCTACATGCTATTCTACCTTGTTGTGATTTATTAACTCCTTCTGTACAAGGTTATATTTTAGAGCAAGGATTATATCGATAGTATATTTATACTGTTTTGTTATCTATTAACAATAGAAATTACCAATAAATTATAATTAATTACATTTAGTAAATTATTTTTATTTTTTATATATATGTTTTATATTTATCTTTTTGTCATAATTATAATTTTTAGTTATAAATTAATAGTTTAAGCTTTAGCTAGAAACTAAAATTTATTATTAATACAATGAATAATCACTATTTTTATAGTTATGTCGATACATACTAAATTAATATCAACTACTATACTTTTACCCAAATAGTTAAAAAAATGTGGATATAAATTATTAATAATATTATTGTTAGAAATATGGGTATACAGCCCTATCTATCTATTTTGCAAGCTATGCACCATTTTACTGATAATCGAAAAATGCAAACTCCTGATGAAGTATGGCTAGTACAGCATCCACCTGTCTTTACTCAGGGACAGGCTGGTAAATCATCTAATTTGCTGATGCCTGGAGATATCCCAGTGGTACAAAGCGATCGTGGCGGACAGGTTACCTATCATGGGCCCGGCCAACAATTAATGTATGTTATGCTAGATTTACGCAGACGTAAACTGAGTGTACGTAATTTAGTTTCTTTATTAGAGAAAACTGTTATCACTACTCTTGACTACTTTTCAATTAATGCTTATACCCGTGCTAACGCCCCTGGCGTATACGTCGGAAAATATAAAATTTGCTCTATTGGGTTACGTATTAAAAAAGGTTATTCTTTGCACGGTTTAGCACTAAACATAGCTATGGATTTAGCTCCATTTTTACTTATTAATCCCTGCGGTGAATCAGGATTACGTATGACTCAAGTTAGCCAGCTATTATCAGTAGAATTTAGAATAGAATATTTAGTTTACAGACTAATATATACATTCCTATCGCTAATAAAAACCTAATACGTTAGTTATTAACACATTGCTTACTAAATATAATTTAGTAGGATACATTATAATAAATAGTATTTATATTTAGATGATGGACTAATATTTATATGAGTGAACCTAAAAAAATTAACTTGCACTTAGCGAAAAATAACACTAATAGTGAAGAAAAATTACGTAAACCATCATGGATAAAAATTAAATTTCCAAATAATTACTATAATATTAATTATATTAAGACTATGATGAAACAAAATGGTTTACATACTATTTGTGAGGAATCGTCTTGTCCAAACATTTTTGAATGTTTTAGCTGTGGCACTGCTACTTTTATGATATTAGGTAAAATTTGTACCCGCCGATGTGCTTTTTGTAACGTAGCTAATGGTAAACCAATTAATCCAGATATCAATGAACCAGAAAAAATAGCTGCAACCATTAAAAATATGGGATTACGCTATGTAGTAATAACTTCTGTAAACCGTGATGATTTACATGATGGTGGCGCTAAACATTTTAGTGATTGTATCAGTGCTATAAGATCAAAAAACGCTACTACTAGTATCGAAATACTAGTTCCAGACTTCCGCGGACGCATGAAGCAAGCAATAGAAATACTTAACAAAACGCCACCAGATGTATTTAACCATAATATAGAAAATGTGCCACGTCTTTACCGTACAGTTAGACCAGGTGCTAACTATAGCCATTCTTTGAAGTTACTTAAAACATTTAAAGAATGTAATCCATCTTTACCTACTAAATCAGGTCTAATGATGGGCTTAGGTGAAACAAAAGATGAGATATTAGAAGTAATGCGTGATTTACGTCTAAACGGCGTAACTATGCTAACTATAGGTCAATATCTCCAGCCTAGCATTCATCATTTACCTGTAAAACGTTATGTCAGTCCTAAAGAATTTGATGAAATAAAAAATGAATCTTTAGCTATGGGTTTTACTCATGCTTATTGCGGTCCTTTTATCCGTTCTTCCTATCACGCGGATTTACAATATCAAGATAAAGGTATATAAAAAATAATTATGTACTATTAAGAATTTAATACCAGTACTCAATCAAGTTAAATTGCACTTATATATTAAGTTGCAGTACTAACTAAAAAAAAATTAGTGAGTTTGGGTTGAAAATATATATTTTTTAATTAAAAATTAGTAAAACTAATTTAGTTATATAATGTGTATGCTATTACAAAAATAGCATCCATTACTGCTCTCTCGTTAAACTAAAATAATTGTCACAATCTCATGTATGATCTTCTTCTTATTGATCATTTTTTGTTCATATAACCTATGGTGTAGCATGTCTTCGGTATCACAAGCTCGAAGCTTGGGTAAGTATTTTCTTTTTATAGATAATATGTTAGTAGTAATGGGTTTTTATATAGTATTTCCACTTATATCTATTCGTTTCGTCGATCAACTTGGTTGGGCTGCACTGTTGGTCGGTATTGCTCTTGGGATACGCCAATTTATTCAGCAAGGGCTAGGTATTTTTGGTGGTGCGTTTGCTGATAAAATTGGCGCAAAACCGATGATTATAACCGGTATGATAATGCGTGCTATTGGTTTTCTTTTTATGGGTATTGCAGATGAACCATGGTTACTATGGTTATCCTGTACACTATCAGCATTGGGTGGCACATTATTTGATCCTCCACGTACTGCGCTAGTTATTAAACTAACTAGACCATGGGAGCGTGGTCGTTTTTATTCAATATTAATGATACAGGACAGTACTTGTGCTATGGTTGGTTCACTACTTGGTAGTTGGCTACTACAATATAATTTCGAATTAGTTTGTATAGCAGGTGCAGTACTATTTATTTTAGCTGCTATTTTTAACGCTTGGCTACTTCCTGCTTACCGTATATCTACGGTACAGACTTCTATGATAGAAGGAATGCGAATAGTACTATATGACCATCGTTTTGTTACCTATGTGTTAACATTAACAGGATATTATATGTTATCAGTACAAGTAATGTTGATGCTACCTATTAGGGTACATGAGATAGCTGGTCAGCTTGCTGCAGTAAGATGGACATATGCTCTTGAAGCTGCCTTATCGTTATCGCTATTGTACCCAATTGCTAGATGGAGTGAGAAACGCTTTAGTCTAGAAACTAGGTTTATGTTTGGCCTAATGATTATGCTCTTGAGTCTATTTCCGATCGGTATGATTCATAACCTAAAAGTTTTATTTTTGCTAATTAGCATCTTTTATACTGGATCAATTATAGCTGAACCAGCACGCGAAACTTTAGGGGCATCACTAGCAGATCATCGTGCTCGTGGTAGTTATATGGGTTTTAGCCGTATAGGCTTAGCTTTTGGAGGCGCTATTGGTTATAGCGGTGGTGGATGGTTATATGATATTGGTAACCAGCTAGATATACCGCAGTTACCTTGGTGTATGTTAGGAATTATAGGTCTTATTACATTATTAGTATTCTATTGTCAGTTTCAGCTGCGCCCTATCAAACCTATGATAAAACCTATAATGTTGAACCGTAGTAGTAGGGAATAATTAACCATGAAATACAATTATATTACATATAAATAAAATTACATTACATTTACAACATAATAGAGCATTTAATTAGGCTCTAGTAACGTCTCTTTTAGCCAGAGAGTTACCAAAGTACAATGCGATTAAATATCCCTACCTATTTTACTATGTTACGTGTTATTATGATACCTGTTTTTGTACTGGTATTCTATTTACCCTTTCAGTGGGGATATAGCATCAGCGCATTAATTTTCTTTATTGCTGCTGTTACTGATTGGTTAGATGGTTTTTTAGCACGTTATTTGAAACAAACTACCAGTTTTGGTGCATTTCTTGATCCAGTTGCTGATAAATTGATGGTATCAGTGGCACTAGTACTAGTAGCAGAACATTTTCACTCATATGTCATTACTTTACCTGCAGCTACTTTAATTGCACGAGAAATTATTATTTCAGCATTAAGAGAATTGATGGCTGAATTAGGTAAGCGCTGTAATATTGCAGTTACTTGGATTAGCAAAGCAAAAACTACTGTACAAATGCTAGCATTAATTACATTACTATGGCATCATCAAGAGCTAGTAATATTAGGTATAATTTCTTTGTATATTTCTGTAATACTAACATTATTTTCTATATTTCAGTATTTATACGTCGCATGGTGTACTATATTAATAAAAAAATAGTAATTATCTTGACTGGTATTGGTAGCATAATTAAACTAGAGATATAGTAGTAATATACTAATGCGGGAATAGCTCAGTGGTAGAGCACAACCTTGCCAAGGTTGGGGTCGCGAGTTCAAATCTCGTTTCCCGCTCCAAATCAATATAATTTAATAACTAACTTATTAATTAATTTTTTTCTTCTTTACTAATACTAATGCAACTAATTGCAGCAACTTCACTGATTATATATAGCTAATATACGGCGCGTTGGCAGAGTGGTTATGCAGCGGATTGCAAATCCGCGAACATCGGTTCGATTCCGGAACGCGCCTGACATAAATTTAAATTTTTGGTGATTTTTTATGCCTGGGTGGTGAAATTGGTAGACACAAGGGATTTAAAATCCCTCGGCTTTTAGCTGTACGAGTTCGAGTCTCGTCCCAGGCACAAAATTCTTTTTTAGATCTTACTTAAGTAAAACAATGAAAATATTTAACTATAATGTGTCACTGTTTTTAGGTATGAGTTAGTATTAATGTAAATTTATAATTTTACAGTTATTAAACTACTAATATTTAATTATTTATAATAAGGAAATATTTAGGAAAGTAAATTACCTATTTGTCTTTCATAAAATGTACAAACAAGTAGGAAACAACATGAAGACATTTGTCTACGTTTCTAGTCCTGAAAGTAAGAATATTCACGTTTTTAAAATGGATACATCTGGAATTTTAAAATTACTACAGGTAGTCAATACCCCAGGAATAGGACAGCCTATGATTATCCATCCAGCTAAAACCCATCTATATCTTGGCGTACGTCCTGTCTGTAGTATAATTAGCTATAGTATTAATAATAATAATGGATTACTACATGAAGAAAATACATCATTATTACCTAGTACTCTGAGTCCAACCCATTTGACTACTGATTTATCAGGGCGTACCTTATACTGTACTTCATATAATGGAAGTTGTTTGAGCGTAAGCCAAATAAATGAAAATGGGATTGCTAGTAAACCAATACAGATTATCGATAGTTTAATTAATTGTCATTCATCTAATATAGATACTAATAATAAAGTAGTTTGGGTTCCTTGTCTGACAGAAGATCGGATTCGTCTATTCTATAGAGAAAAAACAGGAACATTAACGCCATGCTCACCCGAGGCCGTACATAATAATGATGGTACTGGTCCACGACATATGGTATTTCATCATTCTGGTAGATACGCTTATGTTATTAATGAACTTAATAGTAGCGTTACTATATATAGTAACGCCGGGAATTTTCCTTGTATCTTAAAAACTATAAATTTTATGCCTGATTTGTTCTATGGTGTAAGATGGGCAGCAGATATACATATCACTCCTGATGGTAAATGGTTATATTGTAGTGATCGTAGTGCTAGTATTATTGCATGTTTTAGCGTTTCTGATGATGGCAGCAAATTACATCTAATTGGCCATCATAATACTGAAAAACAGCCAAGAGGATTTAATATTGATGCTACAGGTAGCTATTTAATTGTCAGCGGCCAAAAATCAAATCATATTACTGTATATAGTATAAATAAAACTAATGGTTTTCTTAATATATTATCTCGCAACTTAGTAGGAAAGGGCCCAATTTTTGTAGTTATTCTGCAATTATAGTAATTACATACCATACATAGATAGCTATATCTATTTAAGTAAGCCATGACCTAGATTGTTACCTTATAGTTATCTAGTACACAAAAATACAATATATTTTTAAATAAAAAATTTTCTTATATCTTACACCAAACCTTAGCAGTTGCTAAAGTAGTTTATGCTAATAAACTATAAATAATAGTAACTAAATTATAGTTTATAATATTAAATATTTATGTTTTTAACTACTTAAAAAAAAGTATTACTATCTTTTAAAATTAAATTAATTATTGCAATGATAGTTACAGGTATAATTACAAATTATAATTAACATTTAACTGTACCTGTAGGCGAGGCTAAGTGTTAGGTCCTAGTAAACACAATTTTTCTGCTTAAGTTGCTTGATAATTCAAGTAGGGAATAGCATCATATGATGCACATATACCATTAAAACATAAAAAAAAATTAGTAATTTACGTAGTTATCCAGTAGTTTTTTGTTTTAAGAATTTTCCTTGTTTCCTGCATATATCAGGATTAAAAAAATTATATCAGGTCTAATTATTGTTGTAGCGATAAACAGCAGCTGTCGCTAAATCATTTTTTTTATAAGTGATAATTATATATCTCATTCATTTAGTTCAAATTATAGTCAATACTTATATTTTTACTTAATTTAATTGAGGATTGATGTAATGCAGGTAATTAGATTAGTTTTAATACGTCACGGCGAAAGTAAGTGGAATAATGAAAATCGTTTTACAGGATGGACTGATGTTGATCTATCAAATCAAGGTCGTAAAGAAGCAAAACAAGCTGGGAAAATGCTAAAAAAAGAAAATTTTATTTTTGATTTTGCGTACACATCAGTACTGAAACGTGCTATCCATACTTTATGGTTTATACTTGATGAGTTAGATCAAGTATGGTTACCAGTAGAAAAATCTTGGCGCTTAAATGAGCGCCATTATGGCGCATTACAAGGTCTAAGTAAAATTGAAACTTCCATTAAATATGGAGAAAAAAAAGTACAACAGTGGCGACGTAGCTTTGCCGTTATTCCACCTGAATTAACTCGCAACGATAAACGTTTTCCAGGATATGATGCTCGCTACTATAATGTAAGTACTAATGAACTACCTACTGCTGAAAGTTTAGCAATGACTATTAATCGTATTGTTCCTTATTGGAACAGTTCAATTTTACCTCGCCTTAAAAAAGGCGAACAAGTAATTGTTGTAGCACACGGTAATTCTATTAGGGCAATAGTAACATTTTTAGATAAACTAAGTGAACAAGAAATTATTCAACTAAATATTCCAACCGGAGTACCACTAATATATGAATTTGATGAGGATCAACATCCTATTAAACATTATTACCTTGGGTTATAGTTATAGTAGCTGTTTTTAATCACTATATTATTACTTAATATAAATTATCACTTTAATTAGTTATTTATATTATGGCTATTTATGACTATGAGCATGCATGCATGCATGCATTATATCATACATTTACTAAAAGTTACTGATAACTATAAATAATTCTTTTGCTATGGCCGAGCTTTATAAAAATTAGCAGATTTAAAAATTACTATACTAATATAATAATATATAAACATTTGATTTTTTTACTGGGCGCATAGCGCAGCGACAAATATTGCTACCTATCTATAATTATCATCTTACTGCCATGTTTTGGACGCAAATGACTATCATAGATTTTAAATGTATCAATAAAACTTGTCCTATTTTTTTTGTGCTACTTATATCTCTTAATAATAAAAATATTATTTAATAATTAATAATTATTTGCTATGTTATACTTTTAATAAATAAAAATAATAAATGACAGGTATTGTACCAGTAATAACCGTAGATGGACCCAGCGGTTCTGGAAAAGGAATACTATGCAAAGTATTAGCAGAACAATTCAAGTGGCATTTATTAGATTCTGGTGCAATGTATCGATTACTAGCACTATTATCGCTAAATAATAATATAGTCATTAATAGCGAAAAAGCACTAATATCATTGGCAGTAAATCTAGATGTAAGCTTTGTGGTAAAAAATGGACAATGCCGTGTGGTATTTAAAGGAAAAGATATGAGCAAGGCAATATATAACGAAAAAATAGGCAATACTGCTTCCACAATTGCCACTTTACCACAAGCACGCGAGGCATTATTACATCGTCAGCGTGCATTCCGCGTTAATCCAGGATTAATTGCCGATGGACGTGATATGGGAACTGTTGTATTTCCAGACGCTGTAGTTAAAATATTTCTCGATGCTTCATCCGAAGCACGAGCACGACGTCGTATGCTACAGTTACAGAAACAAGGCTTTAGTGTTAACTTTGAGCAACTGTTATCTTCAATCAAAGAAAGAGACGATAGAGATCGTAATCGTATGGTAGCTCCTCTAAAACCAGCATATGATGCGTTGATTATTGACTCAACTAAGCTTACTATTGACGTAGTAATAGCTAAAGTTATTGGGCATATCAATAAAATTATATCATTCTAATGATAACTAGAGACAGTAGTATGTATTATGTTCTGTTGCAGGATGAAATAAGTAACTAGGCCTTTATAGCAATCCCATCCAGTAATATAGATGGAAGTTAATTAAAAAAATTGAAGATGATCAAATATGACAAAATCTTTTGCTCAACTCTTTGAGGAATCTCTGAAAGAGATCGCAACCCGTCCGGGTGCCATAGTTCGTGGTAAAATAGTTTCTATTGCTAAAGACGTTGTTCTGGTTGATGCTGGCTTAAAATCGGAATCTGCTATTCCTATAGCACAATTTTTTAATGCCCAGGGAGAACTAGAAATAAAAGTTAATGATCAGGTTGATGTTGCTTTAGATGCAATAGAAGATGGTTTTGGTGAAACGATATTATCGCGTGAAAAAGCTAAGCGTTATGAAGCTTGGTTGATGTTAGAAAGAGCTTATGAAGAAGCTGCAACCGTTATTGGAATAATAAATAGTAAAGTTAAAGGTGGTTTTACAGTTGAACTGAATGGTATTAGAGCTTTCCTACCTGGTTCTTTAGTAGATATGCGTCCGCTTCGTGACACATTGCATATAGAAGGCAAAGAGCTAGAGTTTAAAGTAATAAAATTAGATCAAAAACGTAATAATGTTGTAGTGTCTCGTCGTGCTGTTATTGAATCTGAAAATAACTTAGAAAGAAATCAGCTATTAGCTGAGATGCAAGATGGTATGGCAGTAAAGGGTATTGTTAAGAATCTTACAGATTACGGCGCTTTTGTTGATTTAGGTGGTGTTGATGGTCTACTACATATCACTGATATGGCATGGAAGCGAGTGAAACACCCAAGCGAAATTGTTAATGTTGGCGATGAAATTTGTGTTCAAATTTTAAAATTTGATAGAGAACGTACCCGTGTTTCTCTTGGTTTAAAACAATTAGGACAAGATCCATGGGTAGCTATTGCTAAACGTTACCCTGAAGGTTATCGTTTTACTGGACGAGTAACTAATTTGACAGATTATGGTTGCTTCGTTGAAATAGAAGAAGGGGTTGAAGGACTAGTACACGTATCAGAAATGGACTGGACTAATAAAAATATTCATCCATCAAAAGTAGTTAATGTTAATGATATAGTAGAAGTGATGGTACTTGATGTAGATGAAGAACGTCGTCGTATTTCTCTAGGTTTGAAGCAATGCCAAGCTAATCCGTGGCAAAAATTTGCTGAAACTCATGATAAAGGTGACCGTGTAGAAGGGAAAATTAAATCTATTACAGATTTTGGTATTTTTATTGGTCTTGAAGGTGGTATCGATGGTTTAGTTCATTTGTCCGACATATTCTGGCATGTTTCTGGCGAAGAAGCAGCACGGGAGTATAAAAAAGGTGACGAAATATCTGCTGTCGTTTTACAAGTAGACGCTGAGCGCGAGAGAATTTCATTAGGTATTAAGCAGTTAGATGAAGATCCTTTTAATCACTACTTATCTTTGAACAAAAAGGGTACAATGGTTACTGGAAAAATAACTTCTGTAGATAATCAAGGTGCAACAGTTGAATTAGCAAGTGGTGTTGAAGGTTATTTACGTACTTATGAAATGGATAACTCTAATAGAGAAAGAGAACATGCTATTAAATTGCTACATATAGGTGATAATATTGAAGCTAAATTAACGAGCATAGATAGAAAAAATAGAGTTATTAACTTGTCAGTTCGTACTAAAGAAAAAGAAGTAGTTGATGATAAAAAGATTATTAGTACTAGTACTGTTCATCACAAGCAGGAAGAAAAGAACTTTACTAACGCTATGGTTGAAGCTTTCAAAGCAGCAACAAAAAATTAGTCTCACTAACGTTAAAAATTTACAAGGTATTACGTGCACGCAAACTAATATAATTAATTTATTAACAACTAAGTTACCTAACTTACCTATTATTATTATTATTTTAGGGATATAATGGATTATCGCTTATTAGACATAATAGCTTGTCCAGTCTGTAATGGAAAACTATACTTAAACAAAAAATATAATGAACTAATTTGTAAGTTCGATGAACTAGCTTATCCTATTCGTGCTAATATACCAGTATTACTGACAAACGAAGCACGTGTGATAATCAAATAAAATGATACTAATTAGTAAATGCCTATAAATAATGCTTAGGCTTGGTAAGTAGGTAGTTAACAACATCACTTAATTGTTTGATGTACACATCACTTGATGTAATATCTAGTCCATCATATTTAACCATATATTTACCGTTAATAACCATAGCTGGTACTCCACTTAATTTTAACTCAGTAGCTGCCTTTTCTTGCTGCTTCTGCAATGTTTGTACTACACAGCTATTCCAGGCTGCATCATATTCTTTCGCGCTTACCCCAGCTTTAATAAACATTGTTCTGATATCATTAGTTGTTTTAACATACTGTGTGTATTGTACTCCATAGAATATTATTGGACGGACTTTATCTTCTACGCCAAGTTGTATGGCTACTGCCCAAGCTTTAGTTAGCTGTTTACTAAGTGGTCCTAAGTAGTTTACGTGGTATTTTTTCACTTTAATATTATAAGGTAATGATTTTTTTAATTTTCTATCTATATTATAGATATTAGAAAATTTATAGCAGTGCTGACAGTAAAATGAGAAAAATTCAATAACTTGTGGTTCACTGGTCGCAGGTCTGTTTAGACAGATATATTCCTTACCTTCAGTAAACTGAACTGCTGAAGTATTACTTACTAAAGTAATACTTATTATCAAAGCAACAAAAAATTTCATATACAAGTAATCTCTATAGCTAGGTAAACTATTTTATCTATTGTAAAATACAACTAATTGAGGTCACAAATAGTATATAATCATATTAATTTTTTATTGTTTTAATAATAATTTGTTGTTCTTTAATGAAAATTAATAATCACTCATCATATAATCAACATAATTGTTACATAAAAAAAATTAAGCAAAATAAAGCAATTAGCCGAACAATGTTTTATGCTAAAAAGCATAAATAAGCATAAGTTTACTATTGGTGTATTACTGTCTCTGCTTTTTGCAAACAACAAACAATTTCTTTAATTATCATTATCACTAAAATTTTATGCTAAAATCAAGATTATATGTAATCTATTCTATTACATGCCCCTCCAATGGAGGGGCTTTTTTTTTATTACTTAGTTGAATAGTAGTTAGTACGTACATACAATAATGTACGCTATGTAATGTTAGGAGTACCAAAAATATGATTAATCCTTTTTATAGAAAGCATATTATTTCTATAAATGATTTTAGCCGCAAAGAATTAGAGCTAGTGTTACACATAGCAGCTTGCCTGAAGGTTAGGCAACAACCAGAATTATTAAAAAATAAGATTATTGCTAGCTGTTTTTTCGAGGCTTCTACTAGGACTAGATTATCTTTTGAAACTGCTATTTATCGTCTTGGTGCCTCTGTAGTTGGATTTTCAGATGCTAGCAATACATCATGGAGTAAAAAGGGTGAGACTTTAGCTGATACTATTTCAGTTATTAGTACTTATGTAGATGCTATAATATTACGTCATCCGCAGGATGGTTCAGCACAACTTGCTACAGAATTTTCCGGTCAGGTACCTATTATAAACGCTGGTGATGGTGCCAATCAGCATCCAACACAAACATTACTTGATCTATTCAATATTTATGAAACTCAGGGTAGATTAGACAATATTAGTATTGCTATGGTAGGTGATCTAAAATATGGTCGCACTGTACATTCCTTAACTCAAGCACTAACTAAATTTAATGATAATCGTTTTTATTTTATCGCCCCTGAGACACTGGGGCTACCAGCTTATATTTTACAATCTATTATAGATAAAGGTATTAAGTATAGTATGCATGTAAACTTAGCTGATGTAATAGCTCAGCTAGATATTCTATATATGACAAGAGTACAAAAAGAAAGATTAGATCCAACAGAGTACGTGAACGTTAAAGCGCAGTTTGTGCTACAGAAACATAATCTCACTAAAGTACGCAATAATCTTAAAGTACTGCATCCTTTACCACGAATAGATGAAATAGCTTATGATGTTGATCAAACACCATACGCTTATTATTTTCAACAAGCAAGTAATGGTGTATTTACCAGACAAGCTTTACTTGCGCTAGTGTTAAATAAACAATTAGATATTATTATATGAATAATTATTATGGTATTTTTTATGAATATGAATCAGCATAATAAACTACAGGTAGAAGCAATTAGCAGGGGTACAGTTATAGACCATATTCCGTCGCAGGTAGGAATAAAACTACTAAATTTGTTTAAATTAGTAGCAACAGATGAACGTATTACGATTGGTTTAAATTTACCTTCTAATAAGCAAGGGAAGAAAGATCTAATTAAAATAGAGAATGTATTCTTGACTAAGGAGCAAGCAAATCAGTTATCTATTTATGCGCCTTACGCTACAGTTAATCGTATTGATAATTACCATGTAGTATGCAAAAGTACTGTTACGTTACCTGATAATATTGATGACATATTTATGTGTCCTAATAGCAACTGTATTAGCCGTAGCGAACCTGTTGCTTCCGGATTCGGTATTAAAATAATAGGTAATAAAATTCATTTAAAATGTAAATATTGCGAAAAATTATTTGAGCAACGTGCGGTAGAATCTAGTCAGATGAATGACTTTATAAAAATATAAGTCATTTTATATAAATAACTTTCTATTATTAATATTAATTTGTTAATTAAAAATATTATTAACAACATATAACTAGTTGGTTTAATAAAAAAATGCCAATAAAGTTATAGAACCATCCATATATATATATTTGCAATATATATGATATTTATTTGTGGTACGATGATGTGTCTCTAACTAACTATAACTAACTAAGTTAGGGATTGATATATATATGCGGGCTGCTATGCTAGTGGTAATGTTACTTATTACTAATAGTATGTATTTATTTTATTGATATGTCTTATCGTTTTTTAATAACAAAACCCGCACTAGGCGGGTTTTATAATACAAAAAGCAACTATATACTAGACTATATACATACTACAATAAAACAACATGAAAATATTATATAGCAGTAACGTCAGCAGCCGATGGGCCTTTGGCGCCATTAGTTATTTCAAACTCTACGCGCTGACCTTCAGCTAATGTTTTGAAACCGTTACTCTGAATAGCTGAGAAGTGTACAAACACATCTTTGCTGCCATCTTCAGGGGTAATAAAACCGAATCCTTTGGACTCATTAAACCATTTAACGTTACCTTTAATCTTAGACATCAAACTAACCCTTAAATAAATTATCGACACAAATTCTGTGTCCAATAGTAGTACAGCAACTGATAAGCTTTTTGTCTAGTATTCTATAGTTAAACCGTGATAAATATTACTAAAATAACTGTTAATAGTATTATTTATATTGATATTTTATTGAAAATATCTTATTTATTGAATACTTCACAAAATATAATAAAATAAATATAGCTAGTAAATTATAAATTAATTTATGTATGTGTACTCACCTAAATACCTAGTGTACTTAATAAACTATCTGTTAGTAGTATGACGCTAGATAATATCTAGGTTCCTATTTATAAATTGTATCAACAATAAAATAACAAAAATATTGTCCCGAATACTTTTGTTGTGCCTGGACAAAACATTATTTTTTTACCTTAGCAGCTATATATGCGTATCAGAATATTAAAGCGGAAACTATAATTACAGTAATATATTAAACATATTTTTATTATTATAAATAAACATAATATAGATAATATTACTATAACTAATTCACAGGAGTATTTTCTAAAGCTAACAACAGTACTTCATCAATGCGTTTTACTAGTTTTATATTTATAGCATTACTAATAATAGTTGGTATTTCTTCTAAATGTTTTTTATTTCCGTAAGGAATTAAAACAGTATTAATCCCGCCACGATGAGCGGCTAGTAGTTTTTCTTTTAGACCTCCTATTGGTAAAATTTTACCACTTAGTGTGATTTCTCCTGTCATAGCTACATTAGCTCTTACTGGATTACCAGTAAGACTGGATACTAGAGCTGTACACATAGCTATTCCAGCACTAGGCCCATCTTTAGGTGTAGCTCCTTCTGGTACATGTACATGTATATCTATTTTGTCATAAAAATTATGATTTAGACCAAGTTTATCAGATAGTGCACGTACAACAGTAAGTGCAGCCTGAATTGACTCTTGCATAACTTCACCTAGAGAACCAGTGTAAGTTAGTTTTCCTTTGCCAGGAACACAAGCAGTTTCTATAGTTAGTAGTTCTCCGCCTACCTCTGTCCAGGCTAGGCCAGTAACTTTTCCAATGCTATTTTCTTCTTCAGCACTACCATAGTCAAAAATCTGGACGCCTAGAAAATCTTTAAGATTAGAAGCATTAATAGTAATATTTTTAATATTCTTATCTATAAGTAAAATTTTTACTGCCTTACGACATAGTTTAGCAATTTCTCTTTCTAGATTACGTACCCCTGCTTCTCTAGTATAATAACGAATAATACCAACTAATGCGCTGTCTTCTATAGTAAGTTCATGTTTTTTAAGGGCATTGCGTGCTAGCTGTTTAGCAAGCAGATGTTTACGAGCAATATTTATTTTCTCCTCTTCGGTATATCCTGATAAGCGTATAACTTCCATTCTATCAAGCAATGGCGTCGGAATATTCATCGAATTAGAGGTAGCTACAAACATAACATCAGAAAGATCATAATCCACTTCTAAATAATGATCGTTAAAAGTACTATTTTGTTCAGGATCTAAAACCTCTAGTAAAGCTGAAGTTGGATCACCACGAATATCTGATGACATCTTATCAATTTCATCAAGCAGAAACAGCGGATTTTTTACCCCTATTCTAGCAATTTTTTGGATAATTTTACCAGGCATAGAACCTATATAAGTACGGCGATGGCCACGTATTTCAGCTTCATCTCTTACTCCTCCTAGCGCCATTCTAACGTATTTACGACCGGTTGACTTAGCAATAGATTGACCAAGAGATGTTTTTCCTACTCCTGGTGGTCCTACTAAGCAAAGTATTGGCCCTTTTATTTTACTAACTCTTACTCTACTTTGTACCGCCAGGTATTCTAAAATACGATCTTTTACCCTATTTAATCCATAGTGGTCTAAATCAAGAATTTTATGTGCCTTAACCAGGTCTTTTTTTACTTTACTACGCGCATGCCATGGTACTGATAACATCCAGTCAATATAACCTCGGACTACAGTAGCCTCTGCTGACATAGGTGACATCATTTTTAGCTTGTATAATTCTGATTCTGTTTTTTTTCTAGCGTAATTTGGCATTTTAGCAGCTTCTATCTTACGTCTCAGAGTTTCGTATTCATCTGGTGCGTAATCCATATCGCCTAATTCTTTCTGAATAGCTTTAATTTGTTCATTAAGATAATATTCTCGCTGACTTTTCTCCATTTGTTTTTTGACACGATTCCGAATTCTTTTTTCTACTTGTAATAGATCTATTTCAGACTCCATCATTGCCATTAAATATTCCAGTCGCTCGGTAACATTTGTCATTTCTAATACTGACTGTTTATCTGCTAGTTTTAGTGGCATATGAGCAGCAATAGTATCAGCTAATTTGGCTGCATCTTCGATGTTATGAAGTGAAGTAAGCACTTCTAGTGGAATTTTTTTATTTAATTTAATATAACCTTCGAATTGATTAACAGCAGTACGAACTAGCACTTTCTGCTCACTTTCGTCTAGTTTTTGAACGTCACAATAATCTGCCTCAGCAGTAAAATGATCTCCGCTATCAGCTAATTTTATGATACGAGCACGTGTTAATCCTTCTACCAGAACTTTTACTGTCCCATCAGGTAATTTTAGCATCTGTAGAATAGATGATACAGTTCCTATTGCAAAAAGATCGTTAGTACTTGGTTCGTCAGTTAATGCTTCTTTCTGTGCTACTAACATAATTTTTTTATCATTATTTATAGCTGCTTCAAGACACCTAATAGATTTTTCCCTGCCTACAAAAAGTGGAATCACCATATGCGGATAAACCACCACATCGCGCAGAGGCAATACTGGGATTTCTATGCGTTCGTAACGCTCAGAATTCGTCGTATTCATAGAACTTTCTCTTATTTTAACTAACTTATTCAGCCAGATTATATAAAACTTAGCTTATACTACTACTTTTAAGTAAAGTGTATATGTATTTGAGTATATTGGGTCTAATCCATTACATTCAACATAAAATTAAAAAGTAGAATAGTAAAATTCTTAGGCCTTTAATTAAATTACTTATTTTATTCAATTTATCCTACGCCTGCTTAGCTTCGTTCTTACCATAAATTAGTAATGGTTCAGCTTGACCAGAAATTACTTTTTCATCAATAACTACTTTTGCTAAATTTTTCTTAGAAGGTAATTCATACATAGTGTCCAACAGTACATTTTCTAAAATAGAACGTAAACCACGTGCACCAGTTTGTCGCGCCATAGCTTTTTTTGCTATCGCTGTTAGGGCTTCTTCACTAAACTCAAGTTCAACACCTTCAATATTGAATAATGCCTGATATTGTTTAGTTAGCGCATTTTTTGGTTCACGTAATATCTTGATTAGTGCTTCTTCGCTTAATTCATTAAGGGTCGCTACAACAGGTAACCGACCTATAAATTCTGGAATTAAGCCAAATTTAACTAAATCATCTGGTTCTACTTGAGCTAGTAGCTGACATTCAGTTAAATTGTCAGAACTACAGTTAATAGTCGCGCTGAAACCTATACTATTGTTAGTATTAGTACGTCGTTCTATAACTTTCGATAGACCAGAAAAAGTACCACCGCAAATAAAAAGAATCTTTGAAGTATCTACCTGTAAAAACTCTTGTTGTGGATGCTTACGTCCACCCTGTGGTGGTACAGCTGCAATTGTGCCTTCAATGATTTTTAGTAATGCCTGCTGTACCCCCTCACCTGAGACATCGCGTGTTATAGATGGATTTTCTGATTTACGGGAAATTTTATCTATTTCATCAATATATACTATGCCAAGTTGCGCCTTATGCACATCATAATCGCATTTTTGTAGCAATTTTTGGATAATATTTTCTACGTCTTCACCAACATACCCTGCTTCAGTTAGTGTAGTAGCATCCGCCATAGTAAAAGGTACGTGTAGGAAACGTGCTAGTGTATCAGCTAGTAGTGTTTTACCACTACCTGTTGGTCCAATTAGCAGAATATTACTTTTTTCAAGTTCAATGCTATTATTAGCATTGTCATTACGTAACCTCTTATAGTGGTTATATACAGCTACAGCTAATACTTTTTTTACTTTTTCTTGACCAATAACATAATCATTCAGGTTATTACGGATTTCATGGGGCGTAGGAAGTACGTTAAGTTCACTAGGCAGTGCTAATAATTCCTTGATCTCTTCCCTGATAATATCATTACATAAATCAACACATTCATCGCATATATAAACCAATGGCCCTGCAATAAGTTTCCGTACCTCGTGTTGACGTTTCCCGCAGAAAGAACAACACAGGATCTTGTTTGCACTTTCTTTACGCTTATCTGTCATCAGTAAACCTCTTTAGTAAACCTATTTGTTGCACGCTCCTTAAGAGCGTAACAGTTACGGCTAATTTTAAAACCGGTTGTCGGAGGAGATCTACCTTACTTAAGTAGAACATTTTATTTTAATTAACTTAAATTTTTTGTGTATGTATTACCTGACATACGCTGACTCAATACTGAATCAATAATTCCATAGTCAACAGCTTCATTCGCTGAAAGAAAACGGTCACGTTCAGTATCTTGTTCTATGATATTTATATCCTTACCAACATGTTTTGCCATTAATTCGTTCATCCGTGCTTTTACTTTAAGAATCTCTTGAGCATGGATTTCTATATCAGTAGCCTGCCCATGAAAACCACCAATTGGCTGATGAATCATTATTCGTGCGTTAGGTAAGCAAAATCTCTTTCCCTTAGCACCAGCTGCAAGTAAGAATGCCCCCATAGAAGCTGCTTGACCCATACAAAAAGTACTAACTTCAGGTTTGATAAATTGCATGGTATCGTAAATTGACATACCTGATGTAATAACACCACCAGGTGAGTTGATATATAAATATATATCTTTTTCAGGGTTTTCAGCTTCTAAAAATATCATTTGTGCTACAATAAGATTAGCCATATAGTCTTCAACCCTACCGGTCATAAAAATAATACGTTCTTTCAATAGTCGAGAAAAAATATCGTATGAACGTTCTCCTTTTAATGTCTGCTCAACTACCATTGGTACCAAAGCCATATCAATTTTGTATTTAGTATTTTCGCCAACACCAAAATAGGACATAATTCTCTCCTAGAGAAGCATATTAATGGTTAGTTTGATCTAATATTATGATATCTAAGAAAAAAAGCCTGTCACCTAGGTATATGACAGGCTTGTATATTATGCTATGCTTACAATATAAAATACCACGTTAAAGTAGCGCTAAAATAAATAAGTAAAATATATTTGTTTGCTTTTTAGCATTAATATTATTAATTTTTAATTACAACTTTAATTTTAACATAAATTTTTTTAACAAAATACTATTTACATTTTGATAGCTGTTTAGCTGATATTTACCTCTTCTGTAATCCTTTAAGGATTGACCATACCATACTTAAATAAAATAACAAAAAAACATACTACAATGTGAAGCTTATTTACAGTGCTGTAACCTTACCGTAAAATACTAATATTCTTCAACATAAAGTTTTAGTTAATTTTTTTTAGGATTTAGATGATACTCATAAAAAACTACTATAATTCTAGTAGAGATATTATAGCAATTATTATTGCAATTACATTACTAAGTGGTTGTAGTGATTTAGTTTTAATTCATCCCAAAGGACAGATAGGACTAGAACAACGTTCACTTATTTTTACGTCTTTAGGACTAATGTTGATTGTGGTAGTACCTGCTATAATAATGGCAATTATATTTGCGATTAAATATCGTGCATCAAATATTAAAGCAACGTATAGTCCTAACTGGTGCAGTTCTACTAAAATAGAACTAATAGTATGGTCAATCCCAATTCTTATAATTATTTTTCTAGCACAATTAACCTGGACATCGACTCACTCACTAGATCCAAGTAAGCCAATTGCATCTAAAGCAAAACCTATTAATATTCAGGTAGTAGCACTAGATTGGAAATGGTTATTTATTTATCCTGAATATGGTATTGCTACAGTGAACGAAATAGCATTTCCTATTAATGTTCCTATTCATTTTGAGATTACCTCAAATTCAGTGATGAACTCTTTTTTTATTCCACAGTTAGGCGGACAAATATATGCTATGGCAGGTATGAACTCTAATCTAAATCTCATTGCTAATGAGCAGGGTATCTATAAAGGGATATCATCTAATTTTAGTGGTAGTGGATTCTCTAATATGAAATTCACTGTTATTGCCACTAAAGATATGGATACTTTTTATCAATGGTTAAAAAAAGTGAAAAATTCAAAATATCAACTAAGTACCATATATGATTATGAAAATTTAGCAGTACCTAGCGATAATAATCAGGTTAAGTACTTTTCAATAGTTAAACCATACTTATACAAACATGTAATAAGTAAGTTTCTGACTGAGAAAACATATCCCATTGGTATCAAGAAAAAGGAATAAAAAAATGTTCGGAAAGTTAACTTTAAATGCTATTCCTTACCAAGAACCGATAATTATGGTAACTATTGCCTTAATTATTATTATTAGCATAGCGCTAGTAACTACTATTACTTATTTGGGTAAATGGCAGTTTCTTTGGACAAATTGGTTTACTTCGGTAGATCATAAAAAAATTGGATTAATGTATATTATAGTAGCATTTATTATGCTACTACGTGGCTTTACTGACGCTATTATGATGCGTTTGCAACAAGTTTGTGCATCAGCTGGTGATGTTGGATTTTTACCCCCGCACCATTATGATCAGGTACTAACTGCCCATGGTGTAATTATGATAATATTCATGGCAACACCTTTAGTAGTTGGTCTTATGAATTTAATAGTACCGTTACAAATAGGTGCGCGTGATGTAGCTTTCCCATTTTTAAATTCTCTTAGCTTTTGGTTATTCATAGTGGGGGTTATTCTTATTAACTTATCTCTAGGTATAGGTGAATTCGCCCAAACTGGTTGGGTTGCCTATCCACCCTTAGCATCTAAGGAGTATAGCCCCGGGGTAGGAGTAGATTATTGGATTTGGAGTATCCAAATAGCTGGTATCGGTACTACATTAACTGGAATAAATTTTTTAACTACTATTTTACGTATGCGTACGCCTAGCATGACAATGATGAAAATGCCAGTATTCACTTGGGCTGCACTGTGCACTAATGTTCTTATTATTGCTGCTTTTCCTATTCTAACTGTCACTATAGCGTTGTTAACCTTAGACCGTTATATTGGAACTCATTTTTTTACAAATGATATGGGTGGCAACGCAATGATGTATATTAACTTATTTTGGGCATGGGGTCACCCAGAAGTATATATCCTTGTGCTTCCTGTTTTTGGTATTTTTTCTGAAGTTGTATCAACCTTTTCCAAAAAACCTTTATTTGGTTATAGTTCGCTAGTATGGGCTACTATTGTTATTACCTTATTATCTTTTTGTGTTTGGTTGCATCACTTTTTTACAATGGGATCTGGTGCAAATGTTAACGCTTTCTTTGGCATCATGACTATGATTATTGCTATCCCAACTGGAGTAAAAATTTTTAATTGGCTTTTTACTATGTATCAGGGTCGTATTGAATTTCATTCATCAATGTTGTGGACTATTGGATTTATTATAACATTTTCTATTGGTGGTATGGCTGGTGTACTGCTAGCTGTCCCAGGTGCTAATTTCGTTCTACATAATAGTCTTTTTCTGATTGCACATTTTCATAATGTAATTATTGGCGGTGTTGTCTTCGGTTGTTTTGCTGGAATTAATTATTGGTTTCCAAAATTTTTTGGTTTTACCCTAGACGAAAAGTGGGGTAAACGAGCTTTTTGGTTATGGATGATAGGTTTTTACGTAGCATTCATGCCTCTATATATTTTAGGCTTCATGGGTATGACCCGTCGTTTAAGCCAAAATATCGATGCAACATTCCATCCACTATTAATAAGTGCAGCAATAGGTACATTTTTAATTACATTAGGTATTTTTTGCCAAGTAATTCAAATTTTAGTTAGTGTACGTGATCGTAATGCTAATCGTGACCTAACAGGTAACCCGTGGGGAGGAACAACTCTAGAATGGAATACCTGTTCTCCTCCACCATTTTATAACTTTGCTATTATCCCAACTATAAATAATAGTGAAAATAACAATAAACAAAAAGCATATCAACCAATCCATATGCCAAAAAATACTAGCTTAGGAATAGTAATATCAGCCTTTAGTTTAATTCTAGGATTCACTCTTATTTGGTATATTTGGTGGTTAGCTATTATTAGTTTTATAGGTATTATTATTTTATGGATCATAAATAGTTTTAATAAAGATGTAGATTATTATGTTTCTGTAGAAAAAATTAAACATATTGAACAGAAGTATGCTAAACAAATAAGTGATGTGGACTTAAATAATGTCAACTGTGATAGTTTATAATCAGAACACTACTAATAAGACTCAGTCTTTACATAATAATAAAGATAGAGAAGCTAACATAATTTTTGGCTTCTGGATCTATTTAATGAGCGACTGCATCATTTTTGCTACATTATTTGCTACTTATGCAGTATTAAGTAATAGTGTAGCAGGAGGACCATCTAGTAAAGAAATTTTTGAATTACCAGTAGTCTTTGTTGAAACTTGCTGCCTATTATTTAGTAGTATGACTTATAGTATGGCGATATTAGCAATGTACAATGCTAAAAAATGCCTAGTAAATATCTGGCTATTATTAACATTGATTTTAGGCTTAATTTTTATTTTATTAGAAATAAAAGAGTTTAATAACCTAATTATTGCAGGATTCGGTCCTGACCATAGTGCGTTTTTATCAGGATTTTTTGGTCTTGTTGCAACCCATGGTCTCCATGTAATTTCAGGTATAATATGGATTATAGTCATGATAGTTCAGGTAGCTAGTAGTGGTCTTACTTCTTTAAATAAGACTCGCTTACAGTGCCTAAGCTTATTTTGGCATTTTCTAGACATTATATGGATTTTTGTTTTTACCGTAGTTTATTTAATGGGAGCAATGTAATGAAAAGACATACTAGCACCATTAACTATCACAGCTATCGAACTAATATAATAGTTTTTTTTATATCTTTGATCCTAACAATAATTCCATTTTACATGGTTATTAATTGTAATATACATAAAAAAACTTTAATATTAGTATTAATTATATGTGCAATAATTCAAATTTTATTACATCTAATTTTTTTTCTACATATCAACATATCATATGAGCATCAGTGGAACCTAATAGCATTAGTTTTTACTATATTAATCATTACCATTTTTTGTGTAGGTTCTTTATGGATTATGAATTACCTAAAACATAACTTAATGAATTAATTATCTGATGATATCAGATCAATATTATGCTTAAGCAATACTTACAAGTAATAAAACCAGTAATTGTTTTTAGTAATTTAATTTCTTGTTTTGGAGGATTGTCTCTTGCTTCAAAAGGAAATATTAATTATTTAATTTTTATCTTTACGCTAATTGGGGTTTTATTAGTAGTAGCATCAGGTTGTGTATTTAATAATATTATTGACATTGATATCGATAGTAAAATGGAAAGAACTAAAAACAGAATCCTAGTTAAAGGATTAATGTCTATAAAAAGTTGTATAATTTACGCTACAATTTTACTAATTACTGGTGTTATAGTAATATATATTACAGCTAACAATTTAACTATGTTGTTAGCTGTAATAGGTTTTATAGTATACGTTGGTATATATAGTATGTATATGAAACGTAAATCAGTTTATGGAACTATAATAGGTAGTTTAGCAGGTGCAGTACCACCAGTTATTGGATATTGTAGCGTAAGTAATGAGTTTGATACTGGAGCCATAATTTTACTGCTTATTTTTATTTTTTGGCAAATGCCACATTCCTATGCTATTGCTATTTTTCGTTTGAAAGATTATGAATTAGCTTCAATTCCTGTGTTACCTATTAAAAAAGGTATTAATGTAACAAAAAAACATATTACCCTATATATTATAGGATTTATAGTTGCCACACTGCTGCTATATTTTAAAGGTTATGTAAATAGCTATAAGTATTTAATTATAATGGGATTAATTAATTTATTTTGGTTATTACTGGTGTTACAGGGATATAAATCCCAACAACATGATGATGTTTGGGCAAAAAAAAATTTTTTATTTTCAATTATAGCTATTACATCGCTCAGTCTACTAATTGCTATAGATAAATTATAAAATAATAAGAACCATAACCTTGACCTTTCGCCTTCGTTTGGTTTGAAGAATAAATATGAACATTACAGAACTACGTGCTATCTGTGGATTAGGTACTATTTTTACATTGCGTATGCTAGGTATTTTTATGGTTTTACCAGTGCTAACTACCTATGGTATTAGATTACAAGGAGCTAACGTATCGCTAATAGGTGTAGCAATAGGAATTTACGGTTTTGTACAATTATTTTGTCAAATCCCGTTTGGTTTATTAACTGACAGATTAGGCTGTAAGCCGCTGATAATCAGCGGCTTATTAATTTTTACAATTGGAAGTATTATAGCGGCGCTAACTAATTCAATATGGGGGATAATTATAGGTCGTGCTTTGCAAGGAGCTGGTACAATAACTGCTGCTGTTATGGCAATGCTATCTGATTTAACTAGAGAACAACACCGTACTACAGCTATGGCTGTTATTGGGGTAAGTGTTAGCATAGCTTTTGCTATAGCAATAGTATTAGGACCAATTATTACTAATATAATTGGCCTCAGTGGTTTGTTTTTTTTGATTGCTGTTTTAACAATAGTTAGTATTTTAATTACACTTTTTATTGTACCTACATCACATCACCACAAAATTAACAGAAATGTAAGTATTGTTAGTGAAAGTATTAAAAATGTGATTACTAATAAGCAGTTAATAAAATTAAATTTCGGTATTTTCTGCCTACATACAATACTCATGTTAAGTTTTATCACCTTACCGCATATGATGACTTCTGCCAGCTTGTTACCTGTTGATCAGTGGAAAGTATATCTAGTAGCAATATTATTTTCATTAGCTACAGTAGTCCCTTGTACTATATACGCTGAAATGAAGCAATGTATAAAAACAGTATTTCTTTGCGGTATTACTATATTACTATGTTCTGAAATTATTTTATTATCTGCTGGTACAAATAAATGTATTGTTTTTATTGGTATTCAGTTATTTTTTGTAGCATTTAATATTATGGAAGCAATAATTCCTTATTTTATCAGTAAGGAAGCGCCAGCTGGTCTAAAAGGTACTGCTATGGGTATATATTCCACTAGCCAATTTAGTGGGGTGGCATTTGGAGGGATTATAGGTGGTTGGTTGTTTCAGCTCAGAGGAGCTGAACTAATTTTTTTAGTTGGAGTAAGCATCACACTAATATGGTTGTTAATTAGCACGACTATAAATGAACCACCTTATGTTATTAGCTTACGTATAGATATGCCATCAAAAATGAGTACATCTAAGAAACAACAACTAGTGCAAATTTTAATTGCTGAACTATATGTAATAGATGTTCTTCTAATACCAGAAGAGAATAGTGCTTATATTAAAGTTAATAAAAAACAAGCAAATAGTATACTTTTGAATAAGTTAGAGAAACTAGTTGCTAGTTATGATATTACATAAATTGATGTAATCAATTATTAACTCAGTTCAACTGAAGGACAAGATACTTTAACTTTAACATTATTCAATTATTTTTAACTTCAGTAAATAGCCTGTAATATACTAATAATACAAATTTCACAATATAGAACATAAATTTTTCTTTTATATAGATAGATTTTAGCCAAGTAGCTATCTTATAAAAGGTTAATTTTAGCTAAATTATAATAAGTAAATTATTTTACTGTTCGTAAGGAGTGATAATCTATATCAAACAATCATTTCTACAAAATTAGGCTGCTTTTTTTTATTTTTTTTAAGATAATTATATAAAAATATTACTAACATAAATAGCATTAATTAGTATTAGTAATTTACTTATTATGATAATTAAAATTTAATACTATATCTTGTTTGTAGATTAGTAGCTAAAATCTATAGTAGTAAGATTTATAAATAAAATATTATTAGCATTTTAAATAAATTATAATTATATTAATAATTAGTCCGAAACCTAAAACAAAATTATAAATTTATCAAAAACATAATCAATTACTATGATCCAATTTATCAGTGAGCTGCAAGAAAGCTGCCGTTGTGTAGATGCATTACTAGAGCGGTATCTTTACGCTATTTCTAGTAAACATCCAACTACGTTAGTCCAGGCGATGCGCTATGGGGTTCTACTAGGGGGAAAAAGGTTAAGACCTTTTCTAGTTTATCAAACAGGTAGATTATTTGGACTAAATCAGAATAGTTTGGATGCGCCAGCAGCTGCTATAGAGTGTATTCATGCTTACTCACTTATTCATGATGATCTTCCAGCAATGGATAATGATCAGTTACGACGTAGTAAGCCTACCTGCCATATAAAATTTGGCGATACCATTGCTCTCCTAGCTGGAGATGCACTACATACCTTAGCTTTTACAATTCTAGCAAATGCATCTATGCCAGCAGTTAAAACAAAAGAACGTTTAAAAATGATATCAGTGCTAGCTAAAGCAAGCGGGGCTGAAGGAATGTGTTTTGGTCAAGCTCTAGATTTAGATGAAAATCTAAAAAATAATTCAGCGGAATTGCTAGAAATGATTCATCGTAATAAAACTGGTGCGCTAATTCGTGCTGCAGTGCACATGGGAGCACTAGCAGCAGGAAAAAAAAGTAAACAAATCATTCACTATCTTGATAGTTATGCTGGAGCTATAGGCTTAGCATTTCAAGTGCAAGATGACATTTTAGATTTAATAAAAGATAACGAAAGGATTAGAAAAAATAATAAGTGTTCTCACAAGACTTATCCATCGCTACTTGGATTAGACATGGCACGAGCTAAAGTTATAGATCTATATAATGAATCGTTAACATACTTAGAAGATATTAAGGCAATAGGATATAATACTAGTATGTTAGTTAAATTAGCGCGTTATATTATTGAACGTAAAAAATAAAAAATATTTTATCATACGTTAATGATGAATATATAATGAGTATTGAGATAAAAAATTTTCCTACACTTGCACTAGTTGATAATCCTATACAGTTACGTATGTTACCTCAAGATAATCTACTAGCGCTATGTGAAGAGTTACGTAATTTTTTGCTTGCTAGCGTTAGCAAATCAAGTGGGCATTTTGCCTCAGGTCTAGGTACAGTAGAACTTACAGTAGCTTTGCATTATGTATATAAGACTCCTTTTGACAATATCATTTGGGACGTAGGTCATCAAGCATACCCGCATAAAATTATAACTGGTCGCCGTAATCGCATTGCTACTATACGTCAACGTAATGGACTACATCCATTTCCTTGGCGCGGAGAAAGTGAATATGACATATTATCAGTTGGTCATTCTTCTACTTCTATTAGTGCTGGTCTAGGCATGGCTGTTGCGGCTAAGTATGAAGACCTAGGTAGAAGAACTGTTTGTGTTATAGGTGATGGTGCAATTACAGCTGGGATGGCCTTTGAAGCTATGAACCACGCAGGCGATATGAAATATGATATACTTGTAGTATTAAACGATAACGAGATGTCTATTTCTGAAAACGTGGGTGCATTAAATAACCATCTTGCCAGAATGTTATCTGGTAAGTTTTATTTAACACTCCGTGAAGGTGGAAAAAAAGTATTATATGGAATTACACCTATTAAAGAATTGGTCAAACGTACTACAGATCACATAAAGGGCATAATTCTACCTGGTGGTACGCTATTTGAAAAGCTTGGTTTCAATTATATTGGCCCAGTAGATGGGCATGATGTCCAGGGATTGATACACACTTTAAATAATATGCGAAATATTAAAGGCCCTAAATTACTACATATTATTACAAAAAAAGGTTGTGGTTATGCTCCAGCTGAGCAAGATCCAATAACTTGGCACGTTGTACCTAAGTTTGATCCATTAATAGGCCTATTACCGAAACAAAAAAGCGAATTACTTACTTATTCAATGATTTTCGGAGATTGGTTATGTACTACTGCAGCTAATGATGACAAGTTAATTGCTATAACTCCTGCGATGCGTGAAGGATCTGGAATGGTAGATTTTTCCAAAAAATTTCCAAGACAATATTTTGATGTAGCTATTGCCGAACAGCATGCAGTAACCTTTGCTGCTGGGTTAGCTATTAGCGGCTATAAACCAATAGTCGCAATTTATTCTACTTTTTTGCAGCGTGCCTATGATCAAATTATCCATGATATAGCAATACAAAACTTACCTGTGCTATTTGCAATTGATAGAGGTGGGATAGTAGGTTATGATGGACCAACTCATCAAGGTGCTTTTGATCTTTCCTATCTGCGCTGTATACCAAATATGGTTATTATGACTCCAAGCGATGAAAACGAATGCAGGATGATGTTCCATACTGGGTATAATTATCACTGCGGGCCTAGCGCTGTCCGTTATCCACGTGGAAATGGTACTGGGGTCATCTTCAGTGCATTAAAAATATTACCTATTGGTAAGGGTATCGTGCGCCGCCAAGGTGTTAATATTGCTATTCTTAATTTTGGTACTTTATTAGCACAGGCAGAGAAAGTTGCTAATAAACTAAATGCTACTTTAGTAGATATGCGATTCGTTAAACCACTAGATACCGGGTTAATAACTAAACTTGCTGCTAGTAATCAAGCATTAGTTACTATTGAAGAAAATACAATTATTGGGGGGGCAGGAAGCGGAGTCAATGAATATATAATGCGCAAAAAACTACTAGTACCAGTTTTAAATATTGGTTTACCAGATTATTTCATTCCACATGGAAGCCAGGAAGAGATACGTACATCTATTAATATAGATAGTGATGGTATTCTTAAGCAAATTGAACAATGGTTAAGATAATTATCTTCATTACATATATAATATGTACTATAAAAATTATAACAAATTAATAAGAGATTTAATTGAATATCAACCAATTGATTTCCGAAAAAGTTTCTCAAGCAATGCTGATAGTAGGTATTCCAGATAATTGTAAAGCACAGGTACGACCATCAGTACAAACTAAGTTTGGTGATTATCAAGTTAATGGTATTATGGCTGCTGCTAAACAACTAGGAGTATCATCATATTGTTTAGCCAAAAAAGTTGTGAACTTACTAAAGTTAGATAAATTAGATAAAATAGCAAGCAAAATAGAGATTGCTGGGCCAGGTTTTATTAATATTTTTCTAGATTCACAGTGGTTAGCAAAACAAATATTAATAGCCCTAGCCTCACCCAGTATGGGAATATTAAAATCATCACCTAAGACAATTGTCATAGACTACTCTTCTCCTAATGTTGCTAAAGAGATGCATGTTGGTCATCTTCGTTCTACTATTATCGGCGACTCATCGGCACGTATATTAGAATTTTTGGGCCATAACGTTATACGTGCTAACCATATTGGTGATTGGGGTACTAATTTTGGCATGTTAATAGCCTATCTTAAACAAGAAGAGTACGATGATGAATCATCAATAACACTATCTAACCTAGATAATTTTTACCGAGAGGCAAAATATAATTTTGATATAGATACTAATTTTGCTAATAAAGCACGCAAATACGTAGTGAAATTACAGTGCGGGGATTCATATTGCCTGAACATTTGGCGTAAGTTAGTAGATATAACTATATTACATAATCAGAATACTTATAATAGACTGAATATTTCTCTTAGTAAAGAGAATATCATGGGCGAAAGCATGTATAATGATATGTTACCAGGTATTGTAGAAGATTTAAAAGCTAAAGGATTAGCAGTAGAAAGCGCTGGAGCAACTGTTGTGTTCCTTAATGAATTTAAAAATAAAAATGGCACCCCTATGGGGGTCATTATTAAAAAACAAGATGGTGCATTTTTATATACTACTACAGATATTGCATGTATTAAATACCGTTATGAAACTCTTAAGGCTGATAGAATTATCTATTATATAGACTCACGCCAACATCAGCATTTGCTACAAACATGGACTATAGTACGTAAAGCAGGCTATGTTCCAAATAACATATTATTGGAACACCATATGTTTGGTATGATATTAGATGAAAATAGTAAACCTTTCAAAACTAGAAATGGAGTCACAATTAAGCTTAATGACTTACTAGATGAAGCACTAGTTCGTGCACGCTGCCTACTTATTAGTAAAAATTTACACTTAGATACAGTCACATTAGAACGAGTAGCACAAGTAATAAGTATTGGTTCAATAAAATATGCAGAATTATCCAAAAACAGAACAACAGACTATATATTTAATTGGGATCAAATGTTAAATTTTGAAGGAAATACAGCACCATATATACTATATGCTTATAGTAGAATTAATTCAATATTTCATCGTAGTACTTACAATAAGCAGCAGTTAACTGGATGTCTATATCTAGAAAATGAACCAGAACATATCCATATTCTTGCAGTGCATTTGCTACAATATGAGGAAACAATCACTATTGTAGCACGCGATGGTACACCACATATATTATGTGAATATTTATATAAATTATCTGTAAAATTTTCATACTTTTATGAACATTATCCTATACTAAACGCTAATAATGATATGCAACGTAACAGTCGTTTACAGCTAGCACTTCTAACCTTACGTACGCTAAAACATGGCCTAAACCTATTAGGTATCGAGACATTAGAAAAAATGTAGTAATAAATCACCTAATAATTTATTTTTTAATAAAATCTTTTAGTCTAAAACCAGCCAAATTAAGTGCTATTAGATAAAATATTATTCCTACTAAGATTACTCCAATAATACGAAGCATACGCAAAAGCATACTACCTTGCGTCCAGTCAGGCATGAACATCAGTACTACTATTAATGCTACTGCCATGACCAAAACAGTAAATATTAACCTTAAAAAAAATTTCATCCAACCAGGTTGAGGCTTAAATATTTGTTTGCTACGTAACTGCCAGTATAGTAAACCAGCATTAAGACATGCTCCCAATCCAATAGATAGTGATAGTCCGACATGTTTTAGGGAACCAATAAAAATTATATTCATTAATTGCGTTATTATTAGTGTAATAAATGCTAATTTTACAGGAGTTTTAATATCTTGGCGTGAATAGAAACCAGGTGATAAAACCTTTACTAGCATAATACCAATTAGTCCAACTGAATAAGCTAACAGCGCATGATGAGTCATCATCGCGTCAAATGAAGAAAAATTCTCATACTGAAATAAAGCTACTATTAGTGGTTTAGCAATAATCGCTAAAGCTACAGCACTAGGTAACGCTAGTAAAAAACATAGACGTAGTCCCCAATCAAGCATAAGGGAATATTCTAATTTATTTCCTTGACAAAAACTGCGTGATAATGATGGTAGTAAAATTGTTCCTAAAGTTACTCCTAATACACCAGAAGGAAACTCCATTAGTCGATCAGCATAATACATCCATGATACTGATCCAGATAATAAGAAAGAAGATAAAATAGTATTAATTATTAATGAAATATGACTAACTGATACACCCATCATAGCAGGTATCATTAGCTGTAATACTCGCCATAACCCATAATCTATTAATTTTAAGCGTGGCTTAACTAATAGGCCCATGTTGTTAATGTATGCTAATTGATAACCTAATTGTAGTATTCCACCAGTTACTACTGCCCAAGCAAGTGCCATAATCGGAGGATTAAAAAATTTTTTTGCTAAAATAGCAAAAATTATCATGCTAATGTTAAGAAAAATAGGAACAAAAGCAGGAACATAAAATATATTCCAAGCATTAAGTATAGCTCCTAATAACGATGTTAGGGATATCAGCATAATATAGGGAAAAGTAACCCTTAATAGCGATGATGTTAAATGAAATTTCTCTGGAATCTGGCTGAATCCTGGTGCTATAACTTTTATTATCCATGGTGCTCCTAGTACCCCAGCTATACTTACTAAAGTTAGTGTAAGTAACATTAGACCTGTAATATAGGCTATCAAATTACGGGTTACCTCTTCACCCTGATTCATTTTATATTCAGCTAATATAGGTACAAATGCTTGGGAAAAAGCACCTTCTGCAAAAATACGCCTTAACATATTTGGTAATTTAAATGCTATAAAAAAAGCATCTGTTGCCATACCAGAACCAAATAATCTTGCAATCATAACGTCTCTAGCAAAACCTAGGACGCGTGACAATATAGTAATACTACTCACAGCAGCAAATTGTTTAAATAACATCATAATATGATCTTTTGCTGTGCAAAAAAATATATACTTTTAATATTATACCCGTAAGCAAGTTACTTCACCTTATTAAATATATCTAACATTCTATCTCTCAAATATAACCATGGCATAAGTATAGTTACGTTCATCAGCTAACGTAACATGCATGTTAGTCACACCAAGTTTAGCAGCTAGTTGCGCAGCCTGCTTATGTAGCCGTAATTCAGGTTTACCTAGTTTGTTATTTAATACTTCAAATTGGATAAATGCTAGACCATGGCAAATACCAGTACCTAAAGCTTTAGATGCGGCCTCTTTAACAGCAAATCTTTTAGCAAGAAAACGTACTTGCTGATTATGCTTACGATATTGTTGTAACTCCACTGTACTTAAAATACGGGAAACAAATCTTTCACCATAACTTATTAATACAGACTCAATACGTGATATTTCAATAATATCAGTACCTATACCTATTATAGCCATTAATAGCGCGCCTGATGTAGTAAAAAATAAGTCATATCTGTGATAGCCTTAATAAGTAGTTTTACTTGGTTACGGCACTAAGCAAGGTTTTACACTAACTAAATGCGATAATAATTTACTTGTAAATTATCAAATTTTTGTATGGTAAACAAAATCTAGTTAAAAATTATTATTAGCTAATTGTTAATTTATTTTTATTGTAAGATATATTCCATATATCCATGATTACGCAAAATACGTTCATCGTTGGTCCAGCCTGATTTTATTTTAACCCATAGTGTTAGATGAACAACTGTATTAAATATAGTTTTCATAGCTTGCCTGGCTTCTATACTAATAGTTTTTATTTTACTACCTTTATTACCAATGATTATGATTTTCTGTCCTATGTATTCAACAAAAATTATTCCTTTGATATGGTAACAACCATGTTTGTTAGTAACAAAACTTTCTATTGCTACCGTGATAGAATATGGTATCTCATCACCAACAAATCTAATTAATGTTTCACGGATAATTTCCGCGGCAATAAAGCGCTGTGAACGATCAGTAATTGATTCTTTTGGAAAATGGTGAATCGCAGCTGGTAATATATTACGCAATATACCAGCTAAAGTATTGATACCAATACCTTTAACAGCGCAAATAGGTATAATTGAATAAAAATCCATCTGTTTACTTAAAAAATTAATGTGGGGTAACAGTGTATTTTTATCAATTAATTGATCTATTTTATTAATTAATAATAGGACTAATTTATTTTTATTATTTAGCTGATTAACTATCATTTGATCATTAATAGTCCATTTTGTCCCTTCTACGACAAATATCACTATTTTTACATTATCTATCGATTTACTAGCAGTGTAGTTCATTAACTTATTGAGTAGAATATTTTTTTCATTAATAAGATTTATTCCTGGAGTATCGATATAAATTGTCTGGTATTGACCTGCTGTATTAATCCCAATAATACTGTTACGTGTTGTATTTTTCTTACGCGAAGTTATAGAAATTTTTTGACCTAATAGCTTATTAAAAATTGTAGATTTGCCCACGTTAGAACGCCCAACTATCGCTACAACACCACAATAAGTTTTATTATTATCTTTCATTATTTATGATAGTGTCTTGATTTAATATTTTAAGAGCTTGTTTCGCAGCTGACTGTTCTGCTTGACGACGGCTAGAACCATTACCTACAATAGGATATGCTATACCACTAACCTGACAATGAATAATAAATTTTTGATCATGAGTATCACCATAAATTTGAACAACTATATATACTGGTAATGGCATATGGCGTCCTTGTAGATACTCCTGCAATCTAGTTTTTGGATCTTTTTGTTTTTCACCTGGACTAATTTCATTTAAGCGACTGGAATACCAGTTAAGTATTAGTTTATCTACAGTAAGGATATCGCTGTCAATAAATACACTACCAATTACAGCTTCTAATGCATCGGCAAGAATGGATTCACGGCGTAATCCACCGCTCTTTAGTTCTCCAAGACCTAGACGTAAACACGTACTTAATTCTAACTCTCTAGCTATTTCTGCTAATGTGTTTTCCCTTACTAAGGTAGCACGCATACGACTCATATCTCCCTCATTAATATCTTGAAAACGATTATATAGATCATATGCTATAACATAACTTAGTATAGAGTCGCCAAGAAATTCTAGTCGCTCATTATGTATGTTACTCGCACTACGATGTGTTAAGGCTTGTAATAATAACTCGTGCCGTTTAAAAAAATAGCCCATATTATTTTGGAGACGATTTAAGAAGTAATTCATATGTATTACTATAAATAATATATTTAATTATATTAATTAATATAGCCAATTCTGCTTAAACAAACACCAGTTGGCCACTTATTTTTAAGTGTATCAACACTCATCCAAATAAATATAGCTTTGCCGACTATATTGTTGTATGGCACAAAACCCCAGTAACGGCTATCAGCACTATTATCGCGATTATCACCCATCATAAAATATTCTCCCTGCGGTACAATCCATTCTTTAATAGAATAACCAGGCTGCTGATAATAAATACTCATATAATCTAACTTGCTAGGCACGATAAGAATATCATGTATAACTCCACCTAATGATTCTTTACACTGCGATAAACGAATACCATTATAGGATAATTGATTTTTTGGAATACGCATAAATTCATTACTGGCATACCCATTGTTATTTATAGTTAAGTGTTGAACAAAATTACTTAAAGTAATATCACTGTAAGTAATAGATAGTGAACTATTCTTAGTATAAGAAGCTATCTTATTCCAGTTCGGTTGTATCATTATACGTTTTAAAATAGGATCATAGCTTATTTTGTCGCCTGGTAGACCTATAACACGCTTGATATAATCTTGACTTGGATCTAGTGGATATTTAAATACAACAACATCTCCTCGTTTTGGATGCCCAGTGTTAATTATAGTATTCTGGTTAATAGGATTTTTAATTCCGTACGAAAATTTTTTTACTAAAATAAAATCACCTGCACATAATGTTGGCATCATTGAACCAGATGGTATGTGGAATGGCTCAACAACAAAAGAGCGCACGATAAATACTAGTAATAATACTGGAAAAGCTGATGCTATTTTAGAAAGCAAATCATGATTATTTTTTTCTACTACTGCTACAATACTACTATTGTTCAGGTGTGCTAGTTTACGTTTTACATGTTTTAGTAACCAGGCAATTCCGGTTATAACTGTTAATATTGCTAAAATAATGATAAACCTATAAGCCATGCAAACCACTCCTAAAATTAATTGTTTAGATATATATCGATATTTATTCATTTTTATTAAAATGGATAATTGCTAGGAACGCTTCCTGCGGAAGTGCAACTTTACCTACCTGCTTCATACGTTTCTTACCTTGTTTCTGTTTTTGTATTAGTTTTTTTTTGCGGCTGACATCGCCTCCGTAACATTTAGCAATAACATTCTTACGTAATTGTTTCACAGTAGCACTAGCAATTATATTTTTACCAATTGTAGCCTGAATAGAAATATCAAACTGCTGGCGCGGAATTATTTTTTGTAACTTATTAACTAACTCGCGACTACGGTACATAGCATTAACTCTATGACTAATCATAGTTAGCGCATCAATAGATTCACCGTTTATTAGCAGATCAACGCGCACCATATCTGATGCTTGGAAGCGTTTGAATTCATAATTAAGTGATGCGTAACCGCTTGATATAGATTTCAAACTATCTACAAAATCTAGCATGATCTCAGCCATAGGTATTTCATAAGTTAATGTGATATTATTGCCGTGATACAAGATATTTTTATGTACGCCGCGCTTATTGAGACATAACTGCATTATTTTACCAATATATTTATGCGGTAGTAGAATATTACATTCAACAATAGGTTCTCTTAGCTCTTTAATCATATTACGCAATGGTAGTTTTGATGGGTTATCGATATATTTAGTTTGTTTATCAGTAGTAATCACTTCATAAATAACAGTAGGTGCAGTGGTTATAATATCTAGATTATACTCACGTTCCAGTCGTTCCTGAATAATTTCCATATGTAATAAACCAAGAAAACCACAACGAAAACCAAATCCAAGTGCAATAGAGTTTTCCATTTCATAGAACAGTGAAGCATCGTTTAATCTTAGTTTTCCTAAGGCATCATTTAAGTATTTATATTCATTTGAATTGGTAGGAAAAATTCCAGCATATACCTGAGGTTTAACTTTATTAAATCCCGGTAGTGCCTTATCAGCTGGTTTATCAGTAAGGGTTAAAGTATCTCCAACTGGAGCACCGTAAATATCTTTAATTGCACATATAAGCCAACCTACTTCGCCGCATTTTAGTATTTCACTATCTACACTTTTAGGAGTAAAAAATCCTAGCCGCTCAGCATTATAGCTATGACCGGTACTCATAACTTTTACTTTATCGCCTTTACGTATAGTACCATTTTTAATACGTACTAAAGAAACTAAGCCTAGATAATTGTCAAACCAAGAATCTATAATCAGAGCCTGAAGTGGTGCAAGAGGATCTCCTTTTGGAGATGGGATATCATTTACTATACATTCTAAGACATTAGATACCCCAAAGCCAGTTTTTGCAGAACAACGTACTGCATTAGTTGCATCAATACCAATGATATCTTCAATCTCCTGTAATACTCGATCTGGATCTGAAACTGTTAAGTCTATTTTATTTAGTACTGGTACTACTGTTAAATTCATTTCTATAGCAAGATTACAGTTTGCTAGAGTTTGTGCTTCTACTCCTTGACTAGCATCAACTACTAAGATCGCTCCTTCACAAGCTTCTAATGACCTTGACACTTCATAGGAAAAATCTACATGTCCGGGGGTATCAATTAAATTAAGTTGATATACTTGTTTATCTAGTGCTGTGTAATTTAGTCTTACACTTTGCGCTTTAATGGTAATACCACGTTCACGTTCAATATCCATAGAATCTAATACTTGAGTAACCATTTCACGTTCACTCAATGCGCCGCAAAACTGAATTAATCTATCAGATAATGTCGATTTGCCGTGGTCAATATGAGCAATAATAGAAAAATTACGTATATTATTCATTTGAATTACTCTATAATTACTATTATGTAAACGCTATTACAGCTGTTTATAAACATAAATTAAAATGTTTTATGCTTATTTTAAGCAACATTCACTGATGTATCAGTTGTTATAAAGTATAAAAAGTATAAAATGCCGATATAGCTTAGTTGGTAGAGCAGCGCATTCGTAAAGCGAAGATCATAGGTTCGAATCCTATTATCGGCATCATATATAAAAAATTTTCTTACTTTCAAGATAAGTATTAAATTAAAGCTCAGAAATTATTATTTTCTGCTCTATTAGTTTAGTTTTTGAGTGCTGATATTTTTTTAGTTTTTCATACTCTTTTGCTACTACAGTTTCTGGCGCATTACTAATAAATTTTTTATTAATTAGTTTTGTTTCAATACGGATTATTTCACTTTCTATACGTACAACTTCGTTATTTAGTCTATTTAATTCAGTGTTCTTATCAATAATACCTACTAGCGGGATAAGTAGTTCTGCACCTAAAATAATTTTAGTTATAGACAGAGGTACTGTCTCTCCTACTTTTAGGATAGATATAGTTTCTAATTTAGCTAAATTACAAATTAATAATAAATTATCATTTATCAAACGTTTGGCTTCGTCGGGAACATTGCGTAATAGTATTTTAAGAGGCTTGTTAGTTGCTATCTTTCTTTCAGCACGTATAGTACGTATTGTACTAATAGTCTGCTTAATCCATTCGAAGTCATTTAGTACTTTTTTATCAACTAAAGTCGAATCATAGATCGGAAATGATTGTAACATTATTGTTTCACAATGCTGAATTCCCTTTATTACCTTAATTTTTTGCCAGATAGTTTCTGTAATAAATGGAATTATCGGGTGAGCCAAACGCAGTAAAGCTTCCAGTACGCTGACTAAAGTATAACGAGTACCACGTAATTCTTCAATGTTTTGGCCTATGATAATTAGTGGTTTGGTTAGTTCTATATACCAGTCACAGAATTGGTTCCAAGTAAACTCATACAGTATACCTGCAGCTAGATCAAAACGGTAATTATCTAGTGCATCACGGAACATCTTTATAGTATTGTTAAATTTAGCTACAATCCATCGGTCTGCTAAAGAAAAAATTTTATCACATTCATTTTCATTAAAGCCGCAATCTTGGTTCTCAGTATTGTTTAAAACAAAGCGACTAGCATTCCATAATTTATTACAGAAGTTACGATAACCGTCCAGACGTTTCATATTCCAGTTAATATCACGTCCTGTTGATGCTTGTGCTGTTAAATTAAAACGTAATGCATCGGTACCATGTGGTTGAATCCCATTAGGAAACTGTTTTATGGTACTATTACGAATACTTTCAGTTAAATTTTTATTTAGTAAATCGCTAGAACGTTTAGTTAATAACTTCTCAAGAGAAATACCATCCACTATATCTAAAGGATCGATAACGTTACCCTTTGTTTTTGACATTTTATGTCCTTTTTCATCACGTATCAGTCCAGTTATATATACTGTTTTAAAGGGAACTTGTGGTTTTCCTAAAGAATTTTTATTGAAGTGCATCGTCAACATTATCATACGTGCAATCCAAAAAAAGATAATATCGAAGCCACTTACTACAACATTAGTTGGATGAAAAACTCTTAATGCTTCAGTATTATCAGGCCAACCTAAAGTAGAAAAAGTCCAAATTCCTGATGAGAACCAAGTATCTAGCACATCTTCTTCTTGGGATAATATCAAACAATCACTTAGCTTATATTCTTTACGTACTTCTATTTCATTACGTCCTACGTACACGTTCCCATCATTATCGTACCAAGCAGGAATTCTATGTCCCCACCATAGTTGACGTGAAATACACCAGTCGTTGATATTACGCATCCAGCTAATATACATATTTTTATACTGGTTAGATACGAACTTGAGCTCTCCTCTTTCTACTGCGTCCATGGCTACGTTGGCTAGTGGTTGTGTACGAACATACCATTGATCAGTTAACATTGGTTCTATTACTACGCCACTACGATAGCTATAAGGTAAAGTTACATTATAAGACTGTATTAATTCTAATAGACCCAGCCTTTCAAATTCCGCTACTATAGCCTTACGTGCTTCGAATCGTTCTATCCCGCGTAAATATTTTGGAATTCTGCTAGATAGCAAGTTGCTAATATTACCATTACTATCAAAAACTTCTGCTTCTTTACGGATATAACCTTCTAAAGTTAGAATATTAACTACTGGTAATCTATGACGTTTACCTATTTCATAGTCATTAAAATCATGAGCAGGAGTTACCTTCATACAACCAGTACCTTTAGTGAAATCAACCTGTGTGTCAGCTATAATCTGTATGCGACGGTCTACTAAAGGTAGCACAACAAATTTATTAATTAGGTTATGATAGCGTTTATCAAACGGGTTAACAGCAATGCCGGTATCCCCAAGCATAGTTTCTGGTCGTGTAGTAGCCACTACTAAATAGTCTAGACCATCTAATGTTTTAACACCATCAGCAAGCGGATAGCATAAATGCCACATGAAACTTTTTACTTCTCTGTTTTCTACCTCTAGATCTGATATAGCTGTATTTAGTTTAGGATCCCAATTAACTATACGCTTTCCACGATATATCAAATTGTCTTTATATAATCTGACAAACACTTCTTTAACCGCATTAGATAATCCTTCATCCATAGTAAAACGTTCTCTTTGCCAGTCTACTGAGCAACCTAGACGACGCATCTGATTAGTAATGATTCCCCCGTATTGTGCTTTCCATTGCCAAATTTTATCAATAAAAGCTTCACGTCCATAATCTTTGCGAGTTTTACCTTCTTCAGCAAACATTTTTCGCTCAACTACAAGCTGTGTAGCAATACCTGCGTGATCTGTTCCTACTTGCCAAAGAGTATTTTTTCCTTGCATTCTATGATATCTAATTAGTATATCCATAAGTGTCTGTTGAAAAGCATGTCCCATATGTAGTCTCCCTGTAACATTAGGTGGAGGCATCATAATACAGTAACTATTATTACAGACTTTACCATTGGGTTTGAAATATCCTTGCTTTTCCCAAAACTCGTATAAAGGTTGTTCTATCTCGGTAGGATTATATGTATTATTCATTTATGTAAATATGTAAAAATATATTATATTATTATTGTGGCGGCGGAGTAATAGTTAATTGAAAGCCTACTTTACGATAAACTTTATATCTAGTACGTGCCAACTGTTTTAGAGATTCTTCATTAGGAATAAAGTCTATTACTTCATTGAAAAATGAAGCAAACTTGGCACAAGTAGGCAGTAGACTTATAAGTAGATCACTGTTTACTGGACTAAGTCTAGTAGGCCAACATATTTCTACCGGCGCACCATCTGTTGGTCCTTCACCAACAATATTATGCGGGATAAAAACAGTAGGAGTGTATGCCCATAACGCATCATCTAATTTTCTTGCTTGCTTATTATGTACACAAGCTATTAGTATACGTTTCCCGGCCCGCCACTTTAGGATAGCTAGATAACAAGCTAGTCGCTCAATAGCAATTAACTCGTTTTTTATATTATTATTTATAAGATAGAAAGTTGCTGTTTTCATTTCATAATAATGATGAAAGATAGTGAAAGTTAAGTCAGTTACTCCTAACTAATCAATCCTGATCGATTGAGTAGAAACTGTGATAATAGTGCTACAGGACGCCCAGTAGCACCATTGGTTTTTCCAAAATTCCAGGCAGTTCCAGCAATATCTAAATGTGCCCAATGATATTTACTTGTAAAGCGAGATAAAAAACAACCTGCGGTAATAGCACCGCCATCACGTCCACCTACATTAGTCATATCAGCAAAATGTGACTTTAGTTGTTCTTGAAACTCATCTTCTAACGGTAAATTCCATATTAGATCTCCAGCCTGTTTAGCAGCAACATTTAGTTCATGTGATAGTTTCTTATTATTAGACATTAGTCCAGTTAAATGATGTCCCAGCGCAATAATGCAGGCTCCTGTTAATGTTGCAACATCAATTACAATTGCGGGATCAAACTGTTCAACATAAGTAAGTGTATCACATAATACTAGACGACCCTCAGCATCAGTATTTAACACTTCTACAGTCTGGCCAGAAAAAGTAGTAATGATATCTCCAGGACGAAACGAACGACCATCTACCATATTCTCGCATCCTGCTATAATACCAATAATATTAAGTGGTAACTTTAATATTAGTGCTACACGCATTACACCATATACGGTAGCAGCCCCGCACATATCATATTTCATCTCATTCATATTTTCTGATGGCTTAATAGAAATACCACCAGAGTCAAAAGTAAGCCCTTTGCCCACTAAAACTATTGGTCGTGCTGTTTTTTTATTATAATCATTATTATTATCATGACCTTTATATTCTATCACTGACATTAATGATTCTTTTGCAGAACCTTGGCCTACAGCTAAATAAGCATTCATTCCTAAATCTTTCATTGTTTTTTCACCTATCACACGTGTTGTGATATTCTTTCCGTAGCTGCTATCTGCTGCTAATTTGCTTGCTTTAGAGGCAAGATAGGCTGAGTTACATATATTAGGGGGCATATTAGCTAGATCTTTAGCAGATTTTATGCCAGCTGAAATAGCAATACCATGTTTAATAGCTAGCTCCCCATCAGTAAGTTTACTACGTGTTGATAAGTAAAAAACAATTTTTCTCAGCGGTCGTAGTATTGCTATTTTTTTACTTTTTAAATGATCGAAGGTATAAATTGAATCCTCTACTGTTTCTACAGCTATACGTACTTTCCAATATGTATTTCTACCCTTTACTGTGAGTTCGGTTAAAAAGCAAATAGCTTTCATAACTCCGGTATTTTTTAAAGCATTAATAGTTTCATTAATTACTAGTTTATACTTACGTTCATCTAGCTCGCTTTCCTTACCACATCCGATAAGTAATAATCTTTCATATAGTAAATTAGGAACATTATATAGTAGTAAATTATGCCCTATTTTACCTTCTAATTCACCACGTCTTAGCAGATTTCTGATATAGCCTTCGCTAATTTTATCAAATTGTTCAGCAACATCAGATAAGCGACGTTTCTCAAAAATTCCAACTATCACACAGGTACTACGTTGCTTTTCCGGACTCCCGCTTTTAACACTAAAATACATTGATTCTCCTTAATAAATAGCTTGAAGTTTATAAAAAGTAATTTAGTAAAGAAATCATAAGTATTTTTTATACTATGGAAATATAAATTTAAATTATATTTATTTATTATTAAATTAATAATAGAAATTTGTTATAAATAATATTTTCAGCTAATATTGATCAATCCTTTATAAGTAAATAATCACAATGACTATGGAACTACAGAAAAAAATTATTACTAATCTAGGCGTAAAATCAATTATAGAACCAGATAAAGAAGTACGTATTAGCGTAAATTTTATTAAAGATTATTTAAAAAAACATCAATATTTACTTACTTTAGTACTAGGTATTAGCTGTGGACAAGATTCAACTCTTACTGGTAAATTATGCCAACTTGCTATACAAGAATTAAGGCAGGAAACTGGAGAAAAAAATTATAAATTTATCGCTGTACGGTTACCATATGGAGAACAGAAAGACGAAGCAGACTGTGATGATGTAATTAAATTTATTAAACCTGATAATTTGATTACGATAAATATTAAAAATTCTATTCAAGCGAGTGAGGCTAATTTACGTGAAGCTGGTTTTACTTTAAGTGATTATTTAAAGGGAAATGAGAAAGCGCGTGAGCGTATGAAAGTACAATACAGTATCGCAGGGATGACCAGAGGATTAGTTGTAGGTACAAATAATGCAGCAGAGGCTATAACTGGTTTTTTTACTAAATATGGTGATGGAGGTACAGATATAAATCCTTTGTTCCGTCTTAATAAAAGACAAGTCACAGCATTATTACAATACTTTGACTGTCCTCAGAATTTATATTTGAAAGTACCAACAGCTGATTTAGAAGAAGACAATCCAGGATTACCGGACGAATTAGCGCTAGGTATAACCTATAAACAAATAGATGATTATCTAGAAGGAAAAATTATTGATATAGATACAGCTAAAAAAATTGAAAATTTGTATCTTAAAACTGAGCATAAAAGACATATTCCAATTACAGTTTGTGATATTTATTTGAAATAAAAATATCTACTTATAACCATTGTCCTAGACTAATTCGCTCATTATCACTATAATCTCTTAATGTAGAGATATGAATAAAACCATATTTTGCTAATAATGAACGTACTTGTTCTCCTTGTTTCCACCCATGTTCTAGTACTAACCAACCTTTATGTTGCAAATATTTACCTGATTGATGGCAAATTAATGCAATATCTGCTATCCCATTATCATTTGCAACTAATGCAGTTTTTGGTTCAAAATACACATCTCCTTTATTTAAATGCGGATCATTTACATCAATATAGGGGGGGTTACTAACGATAAGACTATATCGTAAAGTATTATGTTGTAATGGTTTAAACCAATTACCACATATGAATTTTACATTTTTTATGCCTAGTATAGTGGCATTAGCTTCAGCTAATGCCACTATACTAGGCTTATTATCAATACCTGTTAAACGCCAATTAGGTCTTTCATAGGCTAGCGCAAGTATTATAGCTCCTGTTCCAGTACCTAGATCAAGCACTTCTGATTTAGTTGGTAATAATAGATTTAATGCCTGCTCTACTAAACATTCTGTCTCTGGTCTAGGAATTATAGTATCAGTAGAAACTAGTAAATTTAATGACCAAAACTCCCAATCTCCAGTTAAATAAGCAATTGGCTCTCCGCGTATTCTACGCTTTAATAAATTATCTAGCTGCGTATATTTAGCATCATCTAATAAAGTTTCTCCGAATGCTAACAAAGTTGTAAGTCCTACGCCTAATACTTTACCTAGTAATATTTCCGAATCTAATCTTGGACTTGGTGATGTTGTGTTAAGTTGATAAGTTGCATACTCAAGCCATTGTAGCCAATTAATCATATTGTCTCAGATAAAGCTGCAAGCTTATTAGCCTGATACTCTTGCATCATGGGCTGAATTAATATTTCTAGCTTCCCATCTATAACATCATATAGACGATAGGTAGTGAAACTAATACGATGATCAGTAATACGTCCTTGAGGAAAATTATAAGTACGTATTCTATCAGAACGATCACCGCTTCCTAGTAAATTTCTTCTAATAAAAGACTCTTCTTTTTGCCGATTTTGTGCTTCTATAGCGCGTAACCTAGCTCCTAGCACCGACAAAGCTTTAGCTTTATTTTTATGCTGCGAACGTTCATCCTGGCATTCTACAACTAAACCAGTAGGTATATGGGTAATCCTAATAGCAGATTCTGTAGTATTAACGTGCTGACCACCAGCACCTGAAGCACGAAATGTATCTATCCTAAGATCATAATTATCTATTTCTGTTAATTCAGTTTTTATAATATCCGGCATAACTGCTACTGTACAAGAAGAAGTATGGATTCTTCCTTGTGATTCAGTTTCTGGGACTCGTTGTACACGATGACCACCAGATTCAAACTTAAGCTTACCATAGGCGTTATCATTGGATATCTTTATTATAATTTCTTTATAGCCACCGTGCAGACCGTAATTTGCACTTACTATTTCAAATGTCCAACTATTTATTTCGGCGTATCGACTATACATACGAAATAAATCTCCTGCAAATAATGCTGCTTCATTTCCTCCAGTACCGGCACGTACTTCAATAAAACATCCATATTTATCATTAGGATCTTTATCTGTTTGTAATAGTAATAAATGTAATTGTTGTTCTAGCGTAATTAGTAAAGTACTATATTTATTTAATTCTTCCTGTGCAATCTCCCGCATTTCCGGGTCTTCAACTATCTGCATAGTTTTATCAATGTTCTCTTGCACCTGCTGCCAATGTTGAAAACAAGATGTAATATCAGCTAATTGCGCATACTCTTTAGAGAATACGCATAATTGTTCACGATCTTTAATGATTTCAGGGTTACCTAGTAATATTTCTAATTCTTTGTAACGATTTTGTAAAGTTGTTAACTTGGTAACTATAAAAGTTTTCATAATTTAATAAATAGTTATTTCTAATACTGTTAATTAAAGACTATTTTTAGAGTATACGAAAAATAAAACCACAGTATACTGCTTACTCCTATAAATAATAAGTAATTATATTTAAATGGTCATATTAGTTAGCATAAATTTTACTAAATTAAATTTAAGTCTGTTTTAATTAACTTTTTTATACAATAAATTTACCATGCAAATAAAAATCAAAAATTTACTACTATTATTAGTAAGTATTTTACTTATATCATGTAGTTTAAAAAAACAACAATTACCACAATTACCAACAAAAACTAATATTCATCAACAATGGCAAAGCCATAAACATTTAGTAGAAAAAATAACTAGTTATAAAACTAAAGGTACTTTTGCCTATATTTCACCATCACAAAAATTATTTGCACGCTTTAATTGGCAAAAAATAAGTAATGATGAATACCGGCTTATTTTTCTAAATTTTATTGGTCAAAAGAACATGGACTTACATATACGACCAGGTCTAGTACACATGATCGACAATAATGGAAAAAGTTTTTATAGCAAAGATACTGTAGGAATGATAAAAAAATTTTTTGGAATATTTATTCCATTTAATGAAATTAGCTATTGGATACTAGGTCTTCCCGGTCAATCTAATAATTTTATAGTCAATCAAAGAGGTTATATACATAAAATTAATTATTATAATAATAACAAAAACTGGATAGTAAGTTATCCGCTATATCATGATGATATAGAACCTGCTTTACCTGCTGATTTAGCAATACATCAAGGTGAAAATATAATTAAATTTAAAATAGATCATTGGAGTTTTTAATGATAAGTAATTGGCCAGCACCAGCTAAAATTAATTTATTTTTGTATATTAATGGTCAACGTCCAGATGGTTATCATCAGTTACAAACTCTTATTCAATTTCTTGATTATAGTGATAGCATTACTATTATACCTAATAATAATTATAAGATTAGATTAATTAATTATATTCATGGGATAGCTGAGGAGAACAATCTTATTATCCGTGCAGCTAAATTATTACAGGACTATTGCATAAACTCTAAACATTATTGCGGCAGATTAGGAGGCGTAGATATTAAAATTAATAAAATCCTACCAATTTGCAGTGGTCTAGGCGGGGGTTCATCAGATGCAGCAACGGTATTGATAGCACTTAATGCACAATGGCAATGTGGACTTAATTTAGATACTCTTGCTAAATTAGGACTGACGCTAGGAGCAGATGTACCAGTATTTATATATGGTAAATCAGCTATAGTTGAAGGCATAGGAGAAAAGTTGACGCCAGTATTACCAGTAGAAAAATGGTATTTAGTTGCTATTCCACAAGTAAAAATTTATACTTCTATTATTTTTAATGATCCGCTCTTACAAAGAACAACACCTAAAAAATCTATAAAAAAATTATTAAAAGAACAATTTTATAATGATTGTGAACCAATTACCAGAAAAAATTTTTCTCTAGTTGAACATAATATATTATGGCTGTTAAAATACGCACCTTCAAGATTAACTGGAACAGGTAGTTGCGTATTTGCAGAATTTGATACAGAATTAGCTGCACGTAATGTATTTTCTATTAAACCTAAATGGATGCAAGCTTTTGTTGCTAGAGGAATTAATATTTCGCCGTTACACAACAGATTATTATCAAATGGATTATTATAAGTACGCCTAGTCATTAATTGTGTACTATAGTACAATACTACACCACTTAAAGAGGTAATTATTAGTGCCAGATCTAAAACTTTTTGCTGGGAATGCAATTCCTGAACTAGCGCAAAAAATTGCTAATCGTTTGTATACTAGTCTTGGTACCGCAGCTGTTACTCGTTTTAGTGACGGAGAAGTTAGCGTGCAAATTAATGAAAATGTACGCGGGGGGGATTTGTTTATTATTCAGTCCACCTGTGCTCCTACTAATGATAATCTAATGGAACTAGTAGTGATGGTTGATGCACTACGTCGTGCATCAGCAGGACGTATTACAGCAGTAATACCTTACTTCGGTTATGCTAGACAAGATCGAAGGGTACGTTCAGCACGTGTTCCTATTACAGCAAAAGTTGTAGCAGATGTTCTATCAAGTGTAGGCGTTGATAGAGTTCTTACAGTAGATTTACATGCTGAACAAATTCAGGGTTTTTTTGATGTTCCGGTAGATAATGTTTTCGGAAGTACTCTTCTTATAGAAGATATGTTACAGCAAGAGCTGCACAATCCAATAGTTGTCTCACCAGATATTGGTGGTGTGGTGCGTGCCCGTGCTATCGCTAAACTACTACATGATACCGATATGGCTATTATTGATAAACGTCGTCCACGAGCAAATACTTCACAAGTAATGCATATTATAGGTGAAGTCGCAGATCGTGATTGTATGTTAGTCGATGATATAATAGATACCAGTAGCACCGTATGCAAAGCAGCAGACGCACTTAAAGAACGCGGCGCAAAGCGTGTATTAGTCTATGCTACTCATCCTATTTTTTCAGGTAATGCCTATGATAATATTAAAAATTCAGTAATTGATGAAGTTATTGTTTGTGATACAATTCCTTTAAATTCTGCTATCAAAGCACTACCTAACGTTCGTACTCTAACCTTATCAGGGATGCTAGCTGAAGCAATTCGTCGTATTAGTAATGAAGAATCTATTTCAGCAATGTTTGAACATTAATAGTTAATTGAGTTCGCATTTAAACCTAATGTAATTGTATTTATTTATTCATAAAAGTAACTAGTGACAATCAAACTTATTGTAGGCCTTGCTAATCCAGGGAAAAAATATATTAATACACGACATAATGTTGGTGCATGGTATGTTAATACATTAGCTCATTACCAAAATAAGTCTTTCACAGAAGAAAAACAATTTTGTGGCTATACTAGCTATTTTAAGCATAATAATAACTATGTAAGATTGCTAGTACCAACAACATTCATGAATAATAACGGTAAATCAGTAGCAGCAATTGCAACATTTTATCATATTGAGCCAGAAGAAATTTTAATTGCGCACGATGATCTAAGTTTTTCGCCTGGGTATGTACGACTTAAATATAAAGGTAGTCACGGTGGTCATAATGGATTAAAAGATATTATAACCTGTTTAGGTAATAAAAATAATTTTTATAGACTACGTATTGGTATTGGACACCCTGGTGATAAAACAAAAGTAGTCAGTTTCGTTTTAGAAACACCATTAGAGATGGAAAAAAAAAGAATTAAAAATGCAATTAATGAAGCTGTACTTTGTACTAACATGATTATTCAGCAACATTTTTTAAAAGCAATGCAACAGCTACATACTATTAAATAGTCTTAATAATAACATATTAGTTAAATGGAATAATATTATGGCGTTACAATGTGGCATTGTAGGATTACCTAATGTAGGCAAGTCTACACTTTTTAATGCATTGACTAAAGCTAGTATTGCGGCAGCAAACTTTCCATTTTGTACTATTGAACCTAATACTGGAATTTTATCTGTTCCAGATAAAAGATTAGATCAACTAGCGTTAGTAGTGAAACCACAGCGTATTGTTCCCACAACAATTAAGTTTGTGGATACTGCAGGGTTAGTACAAAATGCATCTAAAGGTGAAGGGTTAGGCAATAAGTTTCTTATGCACATTCGTGAAGTAGAAGTTATCTGTCATGTTGTTCGTTGTTTTGAAAATAACAATATAATTCATATAGCTGGTAAAGTTGATCCTATATCTGATATAGAAGTTATTAATACAGAATTAGCATTATCCGATATTGGCATCTGCGAACGTGCTCTTAATAAAGTACATAAACGTGTAAAAATAGGCGATAAACATGCTAAAATAGAGGAATTTTTGCTAGAAAAATGCCTAAAGCATCTTAGTAATGCTGGCATGTTACGTACGTTACAGTTAAGTAATGAAGAAAAAACTACACTGATTAATTATAATTTTTTAACAATAAAACCAACTATGTATATAGCTAATGTTAATAACTATGGATTACAAAACAATGTATTTATAGAAAAAGTTAAAAAAATTGCTGCCATAGAAAAATCGATAGTTGTGACAGTATGCGCTATATTAGATTCAGAGAATTTATACACAGAAGAGTATAATAATTATCTAGCCGAATTAGATGTAACAAAATACGGATTAAATAGTGTAATTAGAGCTGGTTATGAGCTACTAAATTTACAAACATACTTTACAGCTGGGACAAATGAAGTACGTGCTTGGACTATTCCAGTAGGCACGACAGCTTTGCAAGCAGCTAGAAAAATTCATACTGATTTTGCTAAAGGATTTATCCGTGCACAAACTATTACATTTGATCATTTCATTACCTTTAAAGGTGAAAAAGGTGCTAAAAAAGCAGGTAAAATGCGTTTTGAAGGAAAAGATTACATTGTTCAAGATGGCGATATAATAAACTTCTTATTTAATGTTTAACATAAGTATGTTATATTTTTTAAATATTATGAAAAATTAGGGAGTCCTATTGGTGTGCTTACGGGTAAGCGTATTCTAGTGACAGGTATAGCTAGTAATCGATCGATTGCTTATGGGATAACTAAGGCTCTATACCGTTATGGAGCAGAGCTAGCTTTTACTTATCAAAATGATAAACTAAAATCTAGAGTAGAAAAATTTGCAGTAGATTTTAATTCTAGCATAGTACTACAATGTGATGTAGCGAAAGATGATAGTATCAAAGCTATGTTTGATTATTTGGCGAAGGTCTGGCAAAAATTTGACGGATTCATCCATGCTATTGCTTATGCTCCTAGTAATCAGTTGAATGGTGATTATATCAGTACCATAACTAGAGAAGGCTTTGCTATATCGCACGATATTAGTTCTTATAGTTTTGTTGCTTTAACTAAAGCCAGTCGCCATATGCTAAACCCTAACTCAGCCCTTGTTACCCTTACATATCTAGGAGCAGAACGAGCTATTCCTAACTATAATGTTATGGGTCTAGCAAAAGCATCGTTAGAAGCTAATACACGCTATATGGCAAACGCAATTGGGCCACAAGGTGTACGTGTTAATGCTATTTCAGCCGGTCCTATTAGGACCTTAGCGGCATCAAGCATATCAAATTTTAAAAAAATGCAGAATTACTGTGAATCAGTTACTCCTATTCGCCGCTTAGTAACAATTGATGACATCGGGAATACCGCAGCATTTCTTTGCTCAGATTTATCTGCTGGGATTACTGGTGAAGTCATACATGTAGATGGAGGCTTTAATATTGCAGTAATGAATATAATATAATAATATTATGATATTACTGACTTTATTACTAAGTAGTAACTACTACTAAAAATTGAGAATATTACTTGCTAATATGTAATACATATTATGTTTCAAAATCACCCATTACTTATCCAAATAAAAAAAAACTAAAATATAACACACAACGTACTGAAGGAGTAGTAAAAAAAAGTACTGATAAAGGTTTTTGCTTTCTTGAAGTTGACTCTAATAAGAGCTATTTGATTCCTATTCATTTTATGAATAAGGTGATGCATGGTGATAAAATTAGTGCAATATTACACACAACAAAAGATCGTCAAATAGCTGAACCAGAGACATTAATTGAGCCTTTTTTATCGCGCTTTGTAGGTCAGGTACAAATACAAAACGAAAAAATTACTATTTTGCCATACAATACGATAATTAAAGAATTGATATCAGCACGTATTAAATGTCATTTAAGTAATGCACTTTGTAATGGAGATTGGGTAATCGCAGAAATATGCTGTCATCCTCTAGATGGTCATAGATATTTTTACGCTAATATTACTGAATTAATTACTGCTAATAATGATCATTATGCTCCCTGGTGGATTACCTTAGCTAGGTATAATTTAGACCGAAAAGCGCCAGACATGCCGCCAGACTTAATACAGCAAGACGATGGTATTGTTAGACAAGATCTAACAGCACTGAGCTTCATTACTATTGATTCTGCTAGCACAGAAGATATGGATGATGCATTATATATTACCTATGGTCAGAATAAAATTTTAGTAATTACTATAGCTATAGCAGATCCCACTGCATGGATTATAGCTGGTAGTCCGCTAGATAATATTGCTCGCCACCGAGCTTTCACTAATTACCTTCCTGGTTTAAATATTCCAATGTTACCGCGTATCCTATCTGATTCTCTATGTTCTTTACGTGCAAATGAAAAACGGCCGGCTCTGGTTTGCCAAGTATCCATGCATAATGACGGAACGATTGCAGCAGAAGAAGAGATAAAATTTTTTACCGCATGGGTAGAATCAAAAGCTAAGCTAACCTATAATAACGTATCTGATTGGCTAGCAAATATCGGAACTTGGCAACCAGAGAATAATGCTATTGCAGAACAGATAAAACTGTTATATAGAGTTTATCAAGCTCGTAGTGCCTGGCGTACTGAAAATGCGTTAGTATTTAAGGATAAACCTGACTACCGTTTTATTTTAGACGAAAAAGGTAAAGTAAATAAAATTGTTGCTGAACCTCGCAGAATTGCTAAACGTATGATTGAAGAAGTGATGATTCTTGCTAATAGCTGTGCAGCCCGTGTACTAAGGGATAGTCTAGGCTTTGGTATTTATAACACCCATAATGGCTTTGACGAAACTATGATTAATCAGGTCATTACTATTTTACGAAAAAATAATATTACAGCAGATGCGACTACATTGCTAACATTGCAAGGATTTTGTGCTTTACGTCGTAAGCTAAATACTATGCCTACTTCATATTTAGATAGCCGAATTCGTCGTTTTCAAACTTGTGCTACGTTACAAACTAAGCCTGGACCACATTTTTGTTTAGGATTAGATGTATATGCTACTTGGACTTCGCCTATTCGTAAATATAGTGATATGCTAAATCATCGTTTACTTAAGGCACTAATTAGTGCAAAAAAAGTAGAAAGCCCTAAACAAGACATTGCTTTAATGATATCTGCACGTCGTAGAAAAAATCGTCTTGCTGAACGTGATTTAGAGGATTGGCTATATGCTAGTTTTCTTAAAAATAAAGAAGGTAAAAATATATGTTATAGCGCTGAAATTATTGATATTTGCCGTAGTGGTATGCGAATCAAATTAATTGATAATGGTGCTATTGCTTTTATTCCTGCTATATTCATTCATCGTATACGTGATGAAATAATTTTCAATCAAGATACAGGGATAATACAAGTAAAAGGTAAAGAGCGTTATCGACAAGGTGATATTTTAAATGTTTATATTGTAGAAGTACGCATGGATAATCGTTCTATTATTGCTAACCTTGTATAAGTTAATTTAGATGCAGTGAACGTAATATGTTTTTTAACATCAAATCTGGTGTTTCTGACATAGTTATAGGACGACCGATAACTATATAGTCTACGCCAGCTTGTTGTGCCTGCTTGGCTGTCATAACTCTATCATGATCCCCCATCATATCATCATTATGATTGAGAGCGGCTAAACGAATTCCAGGTGTAACTAAAGTAAAATCATTACCGCATATTGATTTTATCTCTGCTGCTTCGTGTGCTGAACAAACTACTCCATCTATACCACAATAATTAGCTAACATAGCTAATTTAATTGTAAATTCTGTAACTTTACTGGTAATACCTAGTCTATTTAAATCATCATTACTGATACTAGTAAGCAATGTAACAGCAATTAGTTTGGGTGCCTTACTACCAAATTTAGACAGAGCATCACGTGCTGCTATCATCATTTTTTCTCCGCCACTGGCATGTATATTTACCATCCATACTCCTAAATCCGCGGCTGCAGATACTGCTCTTGCAACAGTATTAGGAATATCATGAAATTTAAGATCAAGAAAAATTTCAAAACCACGTTGCTGCAGCTCAATTATTAAAGCAGGCCCAAAACGTGTAAACATCTCTTTACCTATCTTCAATTTACAATACTTTGGGATAAGTCGATCTACCAATGCTAGTGCCTGATTAGCATTTTTATAGTCTAGTGCTACAATAATTGGTGATGATTTATTAAATTGTAAAACTTCTGATGGCATAAAACATCCTTAAACATCCTTATTAATTATGAACATAGTATAATTAATAATTGTTATATTAGTTAATTATGCTATAATAATTAACTAGTATTAAATATACTATATTTTATAAAAAATAATTAATATTATATATATTTAGTCTTACAGTGATAATTTATTTGCATTGATATTAATTTTAGCAGAATTTAATGTGTAAAAAATATTGTTTTTTTAAGTGTTTTTATCTCTATTTTTGCGTAAATTAGTTTTACACAAGTACGTAACCATAGTAGACCATAATTAACCCAACCTATGATAACACCACCGATCAATATAATTGACAATAGCGTTATAGTTAAAAGATCAAATATGATTGATTATTATTTGCTCCAAAGAATATTAAGATTAAATAAATAACCAGCACCAGCCACATTATAAGAAAATATTTCACATTATTTCCTGTAATCAAGCAATGTTATTAGGATAGAATGTTACTACTTTTAATATAAGCGTATTTATTAGTATACAATACTAAAATTAATTGTATTTATATATCTAAATTAGACGTTTTATTAGAATAAATATAGGATATTTAATAAATTAATTATCCTAATAATTATTAAAAATAATAATTTATATAATATACACACAAGTTCGATTGTGTAAAAATTAATAGTAACGCCCAAAAGTATATTTGGTTTTTTGGAGAGTATCATGCAGCTGAAACTTGTGGCAGAAGCCAAACTGCCGACACCATGGGGCGATTTTTTAATGGTAGGATTTGAGGAAATAGCAAATAAAAATGATCATTTAGCTTTAATATATGGTGATGTTACTAGTCCAGTACCAGTTCTGGCCAGAGTACACTCAGAATGTTTGACTGGCGATGCTCTTTTTAGCCTACGTTGTGATTGCGGCTTTCAATTAGAGGCTGCATTGAGCTGTATTGCAAAAGAAAAACGTGGTATTTTGCTTTATCATCGTCAGGAAGGACGTAATATCGGATTATTAAATAAAATTCGTGCATATGCACTTCAAGATAAAGGATCTGATACTGTAAAGGCTAATAATCAACTAGGGTTTGCTGCTGATGAAAGAGATTTCACTCTTTGTGCCGATATGTTAAAAGTACTAAAAATAGAAACAATTCGCTTACTAACTAATAATCCTAAAAAGGTTGAGATACTGACTGAGGCTGGTATTAATATAACAGAAAGAGTTCCACTTATTGTTGGACGTAACCCAGAAAATGCTCGCTATTTAGATACCAAAGCCGCTAAAATGGGACATTTATTGAATTAAATAAATTAATTATTAAAAGCAATATCTAGCTCAGAGCGACCAGTAAAGCAAAAATTATAAGTAACTAGTGGATATTAATAAACTAGCTGTTTTTTATTACTTGCTAAATTGTGATGCAAATGTAATGCTTCAGTAGCAATAGCAAAATATATATATCAGATTATATCTGGATAAGGATGTTATCCAGCTACTGCTTTAATAGCATCAACCTTAGATAGTACTTTACGCGCAATCTGAATAATTTTTTTTTACAAGCTTGTGTAACACTAGTAATATTTTTACCGCTGCGTGCAAAAATTTTGTAAACCTAGCTTATCCTCTAACATTATTACAAGTTGACTAATGCCGGGCTGCGAGGTATAAAGTCATTCAGCAGTAGAATAAAGATTTATATTCTGATTAACTACTTCCACGATATCACGAAGTTGCTGTAATTTAATTGGAGTATCCGACCGAGTATATACCTTTTTTAGGTTAGTATAGCTAAAAATTTATTACTTTTTACAACAGTAATAAATATATAAATAAATGTTAATATAATTAATAAATTAACATTATTAATATAATAATGTTAATTTATATAATATATATACATTACACATATATCAAAAATAGAAAGAAATAGTTATATAACTGATATATTTTTTGTTACTTGCCAATGACCATCGATAAAAAATGCTTTCCAGCCTGTAGCTTTACCATTTTTTTCTGATGATATATATTGTTTTTTAGTTTTACGACTAAAACGTAATAAAGTCTTATTCCCTTCTTCATCTTGCGATGGTGCATCTGCTAGGTAACGTAGTATTTTTGGTAGGCGGTCTTTGAATTGCACTAGTTCTTCAATTAGTGGTGCACGAGTTTCACGTACTTTTGGAAAATTTTTAGCTGCTAAAAATAGTCCAGAAGCACCGTTACGTAACACAAAATAATCATCATAAGTTTTACAAGCTAGCTCTGGTAGAGGTACGCAAGCAATTTTCTCTGGTGCTATTTCACCATTACGTAATATTTTTCTAGTATTTTTGCATTTATCATTTATACAAGCTACATATTTACCGAATTTTCCTAGTTTTAGGAGCATATCAGAACAGCATATTTCGCATTTTATTGCATGATCATTGACGTAAAAATTAAATTTTCCTTGCTCGATATTATAACTATCGCATAAAGGATTGTTACCGCATACATGTAATTTACGATTATTATCTATTAAATAGCTATCCATTATGTGATTACATTTTAAACAACTTTGTCTCATAGAAAAAATATTAGTCTTTATATTATTACCTTCGAATCTATTAATGGATTCAGGTCTTAAGTTTATTGTTTTTTTGCAACGATATTTTTTGGGAAGTTCGTAACCAGAGCAACCTAGAAAGACTCCAGTACTAGCTGTGCGAATGACCATTGGCCTGCTACAAATAGGGCATAATATATTAGTTATTACTGTATTATTAGGTATCATACCACCTTCTGCTGGATCTTTCTCAGCATTTTGTAGTTGTTTAATAAATTTACTAAAAAAATTATCAAGAACATTCTTCCAATCTTGCTTATTGTTTGCAATTTGATCTAATTTATCCTCCATATTAGCTGTAAAGTCATAATTCATTAGTTCTTTAAAATGTTCTTCCATCCTATCAGTGACTATTTCGCCAATTTTTTCTGCGTATAAACGATTGTTGTCTATATTTACATAACCACGTTCTTGAATAGAAGAAATAATGGACATGTATGTAGAAGGTCGCCCAATACGACGTTTTTCTAATTCATTAACTAGTGAAGCTTCACTGTAACGTGAAGGAGGATTAGTAAAATTCTGGCTAGGAATCAATTTTTTTAAATTTAGTATCTGGCCAATTTCTAGTATTGGCAAAATATTATGTTCTTGCTGATTTACAATTGGTGGTAGTACTTTTGTATAACCATCGAAAATTAGCTTTCTACTGCGCGCACATAGTTTAAAATTACCAGCTGCTACGATTATACTAGTGGATTCATACTGCGCTGGCATCATCTGGCTAGCAACAAATTGCATCCATATTAATTGATACAGTTTCTGTGCTTCTTCTTCTAGATTTTTTATTTGAGAAGCGTGAAGATTAATATCTGATGGCCTAATAGCTTCATGTGCTTCTTGCGTATTACATTGATTGATGTACTCATTTGGTTTATTAGGCAGATATTGACAGCCAAAAATATCTTTAATATAGCTACGTACTATATTTAGTGCATCTTTGCTAATATTAGTTGAGTCTGTACGTATATAAGTAATATATCCAGTTTCATATAGTCTTTGAGCTAATATCATAGTGTTTTTAATACTATAGCCTAAACGAGTACTAGCAGCTTTTTGTAGAGTTGATGTAATAAAAGGTGCGGTAGATTTACTATTAGTAATTTTATTTTTTTTATCAGATATAAAATAACTAGCTCTTTTCAGTAAATTAACTGCAGCTTGGATTTGGTGATAATTAATCGGTCTAAATGGTTTATTATCTTGGTTTATTACTCGCATAGTTAATGGTAAACCATTAATAGTATGCATATTAGCAGACAGTTCCCAATATTCTTCAGGCAAAAATATTTTAATTTCTCTTTCACGTTCTACTATAAGTCTAACAGCAACAGATTGTACACGACCTGCAGACAAACCCCTAGCTATCCTTTTCCATAATAAAGGAGAAACCATATAACCAACTATGCGATCCATAAAGCGCCTTGCTTGCTGTGCGTTGACACGAGATATATTAAGCTCTACTGGTTTTTTAAAAGCTTGTGTAATAGCATTACGAGTAATTTCGTTAAATACTATACGGTGGAATCTATTATCATCACCGCCTATTACTTCCCTAATATGCCAGGCAATCGCTTCACCTTCACGATCAAGATCAGTAGCTAGATAAATATGTTCAACTGTTTCAGCTATAGTTTTTAATTCATTTACTATTTTTTCTTTTCCAGGCAAAATTTCATAATTAGCTACCCAATTATCATATGGATCAATACCCATACTTTTTACCAAAGCCGCGTACTTGTGTAATTGTACTGATTGATTTGTTTTAAATTTTTTTTTACTGTTAGAAACACTCACTGGTAAATCTCGAATATGACCAATACTAGACTTTACTATATATTCATTACCTAAATATTTATTAATTGTTTTTGCTTTTGATGGAGATTCCACAATAACAAGCGCTTTACTCATTTGATATTTACCTTAATTATTTTTTAATTTTTTAGAAAATTTCTATATTTATAGATATAAAAATATTTTTGTTAAAATTGAACTAAATCCTTAAAATATCCATCTATTTTTATCGATTAAAAATATAATTTAATAATGTTTGTTAAATAATTTTAAAAAAATTATTTAACTATCTATTAAATTAATTACAATTAACTTAACTAATAAATATTTTATAATTTTGTTTTGTGATGATTTATAGTGTTATATATAAAAATTAACTAATTTAGTTATCAATACTATGTTATAAATTAATAATTTTAATTAATTTAATATATCAATGATCTTAATTATATTATTTAAAAAATATTTTTATATTTTTATTTAATTATTAGTACTTTACTACTTACTTAGTAAGTAATATAGTTTCAACCTTTGAATAATTAACATATAACGTAATATTAAATAATAAATAAATTTACTTTTATTTATTATTTAATAAATTATCAAGCGTTACTAAAAGGTTTTTTCCTATATGATAACTTTTTATACCATAATAAATGGGCTGCTCGTTTTGAGCTATTGGTTATCAATTGCATATATAACGTTACGTATTTTAATTAAACGTCGTACAGTACCTTCTGCTATGGCTTGGCTACTAGTAATTTATATCCTACCATTGGTCGGAATACTAATATATTTGCTATTAGGGGAATTAAAAATTGGTAAACTACGTTACGAACGTAATAAGGCAGTATACCCTTATCTTACTAAATGGATAGATCATATAAAAGGTGACCAGCATATTTTCTCTAAAGAAAATAGTTATGTTGCTAGTTCATTATTTCAGTTATGTGAAAAACGTCAGGGTATTAGTGGTCTGAGATGCCATCAGATACAATTACTTAATAATACTAATGATATTATTAAATCATTAATACGTGATATTAATTTAGCACAACGTAATATAGAAATGGTATTTTATATTTGGCAGACTGGAGGAATTATTGATAAAGTAGCGGAAGCACTAATGGCAGCGGCACGTCGCGGAGTGGTTTGCCGTCTAATGCTTGATTCAGCTGGTAGTGTACATTTTTTTTCTAGTCAGTATCCTGCATTGATGCGTGATGCAGGTGTTAAGGTAGTAGAAGCATTAAATGTTAGTCTGGTACGTTTATTCCTACGTAGGATGGATTTACGTCAGCATCGTAAGATGGTCTTAATAGATAATTATATATCCTATACTGGTAGTATGAATATGGTTGATCCGCTTTTTTTTAAAAAAAAAGCTAATGTTGGCCAATGGATAGATATTATGACACGTATGGAAGGACCAGTAACTATAGCTATGGGTCTGATTTACTATCGTGATTGGGAAGTTGAGACTGGAGAACGTATTAAACCTACAATAAAAAATATTCTTCCATTTCAATATTCGTCTTCTTATATTCAGACAATCCAAGTTATTGCATCTGGTCCTGGTTTTCCTGAAGGAGTAATTCATCAAGCATTACTAATAGCAATTTATGCTGCTCGCGAACAATTAGTTATTACTACACCGTATTTAGTACCTAGTGATGATTTGCTACATGCTATTTGTACTGCTGCTCAACGTGGCGTTAAAGTACATATTCTTATCCCGCGTAAGAATGATTCTATGTTAGTTGGATGGGCTAGTCGTTCGTACTTTTCAGAGCTACTAGAAGCTGGGGTACTTATTCATCAGTTTTATGGTGGCTTATTGCATACTAAAAGTATGCTAGTAGATGGGCAATTAAGTTTATTCGGAACAGTTAATTTAGATATGCGTAGTTTATGGTTAAATTTTGAAATTACTTTAGTGATTGACGCTAAAAATTTTGCTTGTGATTTAGCACGAGTACAGGAAGATTATATAGCTAATTCTAAGTTAATTGATGTTCAATTATGGTTAAAACGACCTTATTGGCAACGTATTATCGAGAGATTGTTCTATTTTTTTAGTCCATTATTGTAAAAGTTAGTTCAACTAATAAAAACTTAACTAAATAATGCTATAAAATATTATAATATATATTTATATTACTATAATAAATTAAAATATTTAATTATTTAAAATAATTATTAATTTTTAATTAATCACAATATGATATTTAACTAATTTAGTTTTTGTTATTCGTTATATATTATTTATAGTATATCAATTATTTATTAAAATTTAATAAATCTTTTAAATTAATGATAATCCTAGTATTGCAGAAATAATACTAGCGCTTTATTATTATTGATACCAATAATCACCTCAGAACAATTTTTAAGATTTGAGATTAAGTTAATGAACGAAGCACTTAAGATTCTTAATAATATTCGTACTTTACGCGCACAGGCAAAAGAATTGAGTATAGATACTCTAGAAGAGATGCTTGAAAAACTTGAATTAGTAGTAAATGAAAGACGTGAGGAAGATAATCACGTTAAGGCTGAAATTGAAGAACGTAATAGAAAATTACAACAATATCTTGATATGTTGATGGCTGATGGTATTGATCCTAATGAATTACTCAATACCATGAGCGGATATAAAACAAGTAGTAAAATTACTAGTAAAATAAAACGAGCTACTCGTCCAGCAAAATATAAATATATCAATGAACATGGTCAATTGAAAACTTGGACTGGACAAGGACGCACTCCTTCTGTTATAAAAAAAGAAATAGATGAACAAGGAAAATTATTAGAAGATTTTTTACTGTAAAAAATCTTTTTTTTATGTTTACTTGATTGAAACATTTTTCTATTAAAAAAAATACATTTTACTTTATTAAGTAATAATTTAAGTCAACAAATTATTAATTTAAAAACATAAAAACACGTAATAATTTATTATTACGTATGCTTAATTTATATAAAATTAACTTATCTACTAGCAGCTATCACTAATTTAAGATAAGTAAGTGCCACTAAGTAATGCTTCAATACGTTTATCTAGTGGAGGGTGAGACATAAAAAGCTCACTAAAAGATTTTTTAGGTCCGTTAATGCAAAAAGCAATTAGGCTGTTTGACTCTTGTGGTTCATAACTTGTTTTCAATTTTTGTAGTGCTGCTATCATTTTATCGCTACCTACTAATTTGGCTGAACCAGCATCAGCATGAAATTCTCTATAACGCGAAAACCATAACACAATAATGCTTGCTAATACTCCAAATATTAATTCTAGTAAAGTAGAGGTAATAACATATACTAACTGATTACCATCGCTGTTTTCTTCTTCACGAGAAGATCCAATAAAACTAGCTACTAATTGAGCTATAAAACGAGAAATAAAAATTACAAAAGTATTAACAATACCATTTATTAATGTCATTGTTACCATATCGCCGTTTGCAATATGGCTCATTTCATGAGCTATAACTGCCTCTGTTTCCGCGCGTGTCATATTATGTAATAAGCCTGTACTAACAGCTACTAGTGAAGCATTCCGACTAGCACCAGTTGCAAACGCATTAATATCAGGTGCATTATAAATAGCTACTTGCGGCATTTTTATCCCAATTTCCTGCGATTGATTGCGTATGATATTGAGTAACCAGTTTTCAGTATCGTTACTTGGCTGTTTTATTATTTCACCGCCTACTGAATGTAAAGCAATAAATTTTGACATTAACAATGAAATAAAAGCTCCACAGAAACCAAAAATACCAGCAATAACTATTAATCCCTCTGTACTAGAAGCTTTGATACCAGTAAAATTTAACACTAGACCAAAAATAACCATAACAGCTAAGTTAGTTAGTAAAAAAAGTATAATACGCATCATAATAATTATATTTTCCAAAAAAAGTTAATACTATTAATACTAATTATCAAACATCAATGTAAAAAAATTAATTAAGAATATTAACAAATATTTATTTTTTATATCTAATATTTTTTAATATTAATATTGATTTTTTATTAATTGGTCAATTAATAATAGTCCATTATAATCAAGAGTAACTAAATCTAGTTGATTTTTAATTGATTTAAATATTTTCTCTTCTTTCTGTTGTTGTGCTATATACCATTGTAAAAAGTAAAAAGTAGAGTAATCATTTAGTGTAATAGCAGTTTGCGCTAATGAGTTAATTTTATTTGTGATATTTTTTTCATGTTCGTAGGCCATATAAATTAATTCAGTTAATGAAGAGAAATCTACCGGTGGGGCGTTAATAACGCTTAAAATAGGCATTTTACCTATATCATTTAAATATTCAAATATACGGTGTATATGTTGAATTTCTTCTTTTGACTGTTTTTGAAAAAATTTACTAAAATTTTCAATTTTTTTTTGATGACACCAAGCACTAATTTGTAAATAAAAATTAGCAGAGTAACATTCTAAGTTAAGTTGTTCATTAAGTTTAGTTGTAACTTCTGATTGAACCATAAGTTATGTCCTGTTATAAAAAATTAATTTAATACTAATTAAAATATATTTACTGTATAATATCTATTTATAATAGATAATAAAAAAATAATTTTTCTTATTACATTCTATGTTTTAATTATGCCAAGAGCGACTATCTTTAGTCATCATGGTAACTGATGCTATAGGTCCCCAGGTACCTGCTTGATATGGTTGTGGTGCATCATTATTTTTTTTCCAAGCTTCGATAATTGAATCTACCCATTTCCATGCTTCTTCGATTTCATCTCTTCGAACAAAAAGAGATTGAATTCCTCGCATAGTTTCTAATAAAAGACGTTCATAAGCATCTGATATATTTTTATTAAAAGTTTTAGTAAAACTTAGATCTAACTTAGTAGTTTTGAGGCAATGTTTATTGCCAAGCCTAGGTACATTATTTACAATCTGAATTTCCATTCCTTCATCTGGCTGCAGTCTAATAGTTAGCTTATTTGGTGGAAGTGGTTGATATGAATCGCGAAATAAGTTAATAGGTGGATTTTTAAAATATACAACTACTTCTGAACATTTGATCGGTAAACGCTTACCAGTACGTAAATAAAATGGTACTCCTGCCCATTGCCAATTATCAATATTGACACGAATAGAAACAAAAGTTTCAGTAAGACTGTTTTTATTTGCGCCTTCTTCTTCTAAATAACCAGGGACTTTTTTACCATTAATCCATCCTTCAGTATACTGACCACGTACTGTAGTATCATGCACATTACTATTATCGATCGTACGTAGAGAACGTAGTATTTTAACTTTTTCATCTCTAATATTATCTGTGGTTAAATCAGCAGGAGGTGACATAGCGATAATAGTTAATATTTGTAGCAAATGGCTTTGAATCATATCACGCATTTGACCAGCTTGATCAAAATAACTCCACCGTCCTTCGATACCAACTTCTTCAGCTACTGTAATTTGTACGTGATCTATATTACTGTTATTCCAATTATTTGCAAATAAAGAATTAGCAAACCTAAGAGCCAGTAAATTTAGTACTGTTTCTTTGCCAAGATAATGATCGATACGGTATATTTGGTTTTCTTTAAAGTATTTAGCAACTTGATCATTAATGATGCGCGATGATTCTAAACTAGTACCTAATGGTTTTTCTAGTACTATACGGTGAGGATTGTTATTAATGTTAATTTCTTTTAATCCTTGACAAATAGAGCTAAAAGTATTTGCTGGCATAGCAAAATAATTAATTATTACTCTGGACATAGGATCTATTTTTTCTGCTAAAATAAAAAAATTTTTTGTTTCATTTATATCAAAATTACAAAAATTTAAACGCGTGCTTAATATATTCCATATTTTTTCGTCAATTTTTTCTTTCATAAAAGTTTCTAGCGCTTTGCGTACCATATAAGTGTAAGCTTTAATATCCCATTCTGCACGACCCACACCAATAATGCGTGTTTCAGGATGAATATAACAAGCTTTTTCTAGCTGATACAAAGATGGTAATAACTTACGACGAGCTAAATCTCCTTTTGCGCCAAAAATTACTAGATCACATGCTTGGGCTATGGATGTCACAGCCATTTTTTTTTCCTCAGCAAAGATAAATTTATAATATAAGTTTTTATTATACCTATATTTATACTAATCTTAATATTTAAGTTATCAACACTAGTTAACAGAAAATAATATTTTTAAAAAAATTAATATATTTAACTAAATTTTATCATTCACAATAACATAAATTAAATATTAGCGTACTGTTATTAAGTACCATTTAACATATTGAATAACATGATAGACTTGAATAAAGTAAACTACGTATTTTAACAGTTAGTTTTAGTAATAACTGTGAAAAATAATTATTATAACTTCAACGGAGTAATTTATGTTCAGGCGGTTAAGAAGAACCAAAATAGTAACTACACTTGGTCCTGCTACCGATCGTGACAATAATATTGAAAATATTATTTTAGCTGGTGCTAATGTAGTACGCTTAAATTTTTCGCATAGCACTAAGGAAGATCATATAAGACGTGCTAAACAAGTTCGTGAAATTTCTGCTCGTTTAGGGCGTTATGTAGCTATTCTTGGTGATTTACAAGGTCCTAAGATACGTATATCTACTTTTTGTCAAGAAAAAATTTTCTTGGATATTGGTGATAAATTTATACTGGATGCAAACCTTGCGTGCGGGGTAGGTAACAGCGAAATAGTTGGTATTGATTATAAGGGTTTACCTGGTGATGTACTACCAGGTGATATATTACTGTTAGATGATGGTAGAATACAGTTAAAAGTACTACAAATTAAAAACTTAAAAATTTATACTGAAGTTACTGTAGGCGGGTTTTTATCTAATCACAAAGGTATTAATAAATTAGGTGGGGGGCTTTCAGCAAAATCGCTAACCAACAAAGATAAAGCAGATATTATCACTGCGGCTCAAATAGGTGTGGACTACTTAGCGATATCATTCCCTCGTAATGGAAAGGATATTTCCTATGCTCGTCAGCTAGCAAGTAATTATGGCAGTAAGGCAAAAATAGTATCTAAAGTAGAGCGTGCTGAAGCTGTTGCATCTAATGAATCTATAGATGATATAATTTTAGCTTCTGATGTTATTATGGTAGCACGTGGAGATTTAGGTATTGAAATTGGAGATGCCGAATTAGTAGGTATACAAAAAAAATTAATTAAACGTGCCCGTCAGTTGAATCGTGCTGTTATTACAGCTACTCAGATGATGGAGTCAATGATAAATAACCCCATGCCTACTCGTGCAGAAGTTATGGACGTAGCGAATGCAGTACTAGATGGTACTGATGCTGTAATGTTATCAGCTGAGACTGCTACAGGTCAATATCCAGTAGAAACTGTGGCAGTTATGGCTAAAGTATGTCTAGGAGCAGAGAAAATTCCTAGTATAAATATTTCTAAACATCGAATTGATGTGCAGTTTAATAACATAGAAGAAGCTGTTGCTATGTCTGCAATGTATGCAGCTAATCATCTTAAAGGAATTACTGCAATTATATCTATTACTGAGTCAGGACATACTGCGCTAATGATGTCTCGTATTAGCTCAGGTCTACCAATTTTTGCTTTATCCCGCCATGAGCAGACATTAAATCTTACAGCATTATATCGTGGAGTCACTCCAGTATATTTTAATTATAATGGTAAAGGAGTAGCAACTGCTATTAATGATGCGATTAGCATGTTACGTAACCAAGGTTTGTTATTAGTTGGTGATTTAGTAATTATTACCTACGGCGATGTTATTGATATGGTAGGAACAACTAACACTAGCAGAATTTTACTAGTTAAATAGTCATTTAAATTACAGAAAAATTATATATAAATATATATTTAAATATTAAATTTATTTATAAAAAATAAATATTTATTAATTATATTAGTTATTAACTAATCACTTCTTTTTTAACATAGCTATTATTAATACTTACTTAATTTAAACAATTAATTTTTTTTTGATAAAAATAGGTATATTTAGTTATTAATTTAATATTATTAAATTTTAATAAGGTCATAACAATTACCTTAGCAAAGTATTCTGTTAATAACAATATTAACCAAAAAATTTAGGACCAACCAATGGAAACTGCTAGGAAAAATAGCCTGGAAGAAATGAATAGTACTATTCCTGTACCTACTAGCAAAGCTAAATTTATTAGAAAATTATTTGCTTTTTCCGGACCTGGAGCACTAGTTGCAGTAGGCTATATGGATCCTGGTAATTGGATTACTTCTATTCAAGGTGGTGCCCAGTATGGTTATTTATTATTATCTGTAGTATTAATTTCTAGCTTAATTGCTATGTTATTACAAGTAATGTGTGCAAAGCTAGGAATTGTTACTGGTATGGATTTAGCTCAGGCTACCAAAGTACTAGTTGGCCGAAGAATTGCTATAATTTTATGGATTACCACAGAATTAGCTATTATTGCTACAGAAATGGCTGAAATTATAGGTAGTGCAATAGCACTTAACTTATTATTTAATATTCCATTATTACTAGGTGTCATTATTACAGTAGTAGATGTTATATTACTGTTAATTTTACTAAAATTTAGTATTAGAAAAATAGAAGCTGTAGTATTTGTTTTAATTTTAACTATTTTTTTTATTTTTTTATATGAAGTAATTTTAACAAAACCTAATATATTATTGATAATAAAATCATTTATTCCGCATACTGATATTATAACTGCTCATATCTCTGGTGGAGAATCTGCGTTTTTTATTGCACTAGGTATTGTAGGTGCTACGGTGATGCCACATAATCTTTATTTACATTCTTCTCTTGTCCAGTCTCGTAAATATCTTAGAAACGATCCTTTAGCTTTAGAAGAAGCTATACGTTATGCTACCATAGATTCCAATATGCAGTTATGTTTTTCATTTATCATTAATTGCTTATTATTAATTCTTGGAGCTTCATTATTTTTTGGTAATCACCCAGAAGATATTGGTAGATTTGCTCAACTTTATAATGCATTACAAGATCATAATATAGCCGGTACTATAGCAAGTTCTACATTAGCGAAACTTTTTGCTATTGCATTACTTGCATCTGGGCAAAATGCTACCATTACTGGTACATTGGCCAGCCAAATTGTTATGGAAGGTTTTGTTAATTTAACTTTACCGCTCTGGCAACGTAGGATAATAAATAGGTTAATAGCTATATTACCAATAATAATTGGTATTTATTTATGGGGAGAAAAAGGTGAAGTTATAGAAAAATTACTAGTTTATACTCAAGTATTTTTAAGTTTAGCTCTACCTATTTCTATGCTCCCGTTATTATACCTAACGTCTTCTAAAAAAATTATGGGAGATTTTGTTAATTGTAAAACTTTTATTATTACTGGTTGGATAGCCAATATTATTTTAATTACATTAAATATACAGTTAATTATTAAAACAATAAATATGTTATTAAATTAACTTAAAATACAAGTTAAGTAGTATATTATACTTATAATTTAGTAATTGCACTTACCTTTGTAAACTAAAGTGACGATAAGCTTCATCAGTAACAATACGTCCTCTAGGTGTTCGTTGGATAAACCCTTGTTGGATTAAAAATGGTTCTAGTACATCTTCTATAGTCTCTTTTTCTTCACCAATAGCTGCTGCTAGATTATCTAATCCTACTGGTCCTCCAAAAAATTTATTAATAATTACGAGTAGTAATTTACGATCCATATAATCCAATCCAGCAGTATCAACATTAAGCATATTTAGTGCTCTCATTGCTACATCTATAGTAATTTTATTATTACCATCACTACTACTAGCAGCATTATTATTTACTTCTGCGAAGTCTCTTACTCTTCTTAGAAGCCTATTAGCGATACGTGGAGTACCTCTTGCACGTCGCGCAATTTCAATTGCTCCACCATCAGTGATAGTCAACGATAGGTAAGTAGCACTAAGTTGTATAATTTTTTGTAAGTCTTTATTAGAATAAAATTCTAATCTTTGGACAATACCAAAACGATCACGTAATGGTGAAGTTAAAGATCCTGCTCTAGTAGTTGCACCAACTAACGTAAATTTTGGTAATTTTATTTTAATTGAACGTGCTGCTGGTCCCTCACCTATCATTATATCTAGCTGATAATCTTCCATTGCAGGATATAATATTTCTTCAACTACATGTGGTAAACGATGAATTTCGTCTATAAATAATACGTCATGCGATTCTAAGTTGGTTAGTATTGCGGCTAAATCTCCTGCTTTTTCTAAAATAGGACCAGATGTACTACGCAGGTGTACCTCCATTTCGTTAGCAATAATAGTTGCTAACGTAGTTTTACCTAATCCAGGTGGACCAAAAAGTAATATATGGTCTAATGCCTCTCCGCGTATTTTTGCAGCTTGAATAAAAATTTTCATTTGCTCACTTATACTAGGTTGGCCAATATAATCCACTAATTTTTTTGGCCTATAGTGGTAATCGACTACTTCTTCTTTAGAAATTAAACTATCATCAGATTCTATCAATCATTTTCTCCTAATATAGTTGTGCGTAATGCCTTTATTATTAATGTTTCACAGTTAGATCCTATACTAGATTGAGCTACCTTGTTAACCATTTGGCTAGCGTTATTATAGGTATAACCTAGGGAAATTAGTGCTGCGATCGCTTCTTTTTTATTATCTGTAAAATCTGGTAATTCTCCTATAGATAGGAATGTTTTATAGGTATTTTTAAATCTGTCTTTCATTTCTACTAAAAGACGTTCTGCTGTTTTTTTACCAACTCCTGGTAATTTAATTAGAGTATTAATTTCGTTATTTGCTACTGCGCTATAAAATTCTTTTTCTGACATACCAGAAATAATAGCTAACGCTAGTTTGGGTCCAACACCATTAACTTTAATTAGTTCCCGAAATAGTATAATCTCGTTTTTTTTAAAAAAACCAAATAAAATTTTTATATCTTCGCGTACAATACAATGAGTATATAGGGTAACTTCTTGACCAATTCCCGGTAATCCATCAAAAGATGTTATAGGCATATACACTTCATAACTTATACCTATCCCGTATATTTCTAATAATATTAGTGGCGGCTGTTTTTCTATAATTATGCCTCTTATACGTCCAATCACATTGAACTTCCTTTTTTAGATATATAAGTTTGATAATTTTTATATAAGTAAAATAATTTAACTTACTAGCTAGACTAGCTATATTAAGGTTTTGATCTTATTATAAGTATTCGTGAATAGCATTTTTACTAACATGGCAATGTGTTATAGCTATTGCTAATGCATCTGCTGCATCAACTTTCGGAGTAGTTGATAAATTAAGTAAGGTACGTACCATATGCTGTACCTGATTTTTTTCAGCTGAACCAATACCTACTAATGTCTGTTTTACTTGCCGGGCAGCATATTCAAATACTGGAATATTATTATTCATAGCTGCTACTATAGCCACACTACTTGCTTGACTAAGCTTCAGCGCCGAATTAAAATTTTTAGCTATAAAAATCTGCTCAATAGCAAAGTATTGCGGCTTAAATTGAGTAATAATCTGGTTTACACCAATATAAATTAATTTTAATCGGTTAGGGAAATCATTGACTTTGGTTCTAATACAACCACTAGCTACATAGCTAATACTTTGTTCTTTTTGACATATAACACCATAACCAGTCATGCGTGAACCAGGGTCAATACCTATAATAATAGTCATTATTTAGCCATATTTATTTTAATATTAGTTATTTTTATTGATAACTAATAAATATTTCTATTATTATCAATATATTTTCCTTAATATGAAGTATTTAATAAATTAATTAAACAATTTAATTTAATTACAGCATGTTTATGCTATTAATTCATAATTAAAGAAATAAAAGAAATAAATTCTAAATGTTAGAATTTAGTAGTTAAACTTACATTATTAAATGTAGCTTTAAAATTAATTAGTATTGTTTAGTATAAATATCAATAGCACAATTTTGATACAAATTATCTCATTAATAAAATATTATAAAGCTACGTACATTAATATATATTCGTGAATATCTTTTTATAAATAAAAGATATTACTCCTTGTTTTTTGAATAAATAATAAATATAATAGTACTAACTGTATATTTATTACGTACATAATTACTACTTAGACATTAGTATCTATCCTTCATATAGGATAGTTGCATTGTTATCTATAATACCTATGGTTAGAGCATGTTATAGCACTATTTATAGTTTCGCTTGTAATATTAAAAGATAGTCTTGGATATATTGCAACGCGTAACCTATAATTTAAATTAGTATTTTAACCACACTAGCTGCAGTCACTAATTATAGGATAATTGTAGTAAAAAAATTTTTTTAGCATTATTCTTAACTTTAAGATATTTAGTATTAGCAATATTTACTATCATTAGTATACATAATTATTCTATACTTATAATTTTATTATTATAACCTATTAATTATTTATATTTTTGGTCTTAATGAAAGCAAGAGATAGTTCTGTTAGGGCATTAGTATTAGCTACACTTGGAGCATTAATCATTAGATCAACAGCAGTATTTGTTTTTGGGAAAGCTATAACGTCACGAATATTATCTGTACCAGTGAGTAACATAACAAGACGATCAAGACCAAAAGCAAAACCAGCATGTGGAGGGGTACCATATTTTAGGGCATCAAGTAAAAAACCAAATTTTTCCAGCTGCTCGTTTTTAGTCATCCCCAAAATACTAAATATAGTTTGTTGTATTTCCTCACTATGAATTCTTACTGAACCACTACCCACTTCGTATCCATTAATTACCATATCATATGCATTAGCTATTGCAATTAATGGATTTTTGGATAAATTTACTATATTCATATCTTTAGGTGCAGTAAATGGATTATGTACTGCGCTTAAATTACCTTTATTATCTACTTTAAACATAGGAAAATCGACAATCCATAACGGTGAATAAATATTTTTGTCGTTTAAATTTAGGTCTATTCCTAATTTAATACGTAGTGCTCCTATTGCATAGGAAATAATTTTTACATTATCTGCGCCAAAAAACAAAATGTCTCCATCACTAGCCTTGGTTCGTTCTAATATAGCATTAATTACTTCTGGAACTAAAAATTTAGTTATAGGACTTTTTATTCCTTCGATACCCATGTTGCGCTTATAAATTTTCATACATACTATAAATTTAACACCATATAAGTTATTAACATATTTCTCGTATTCTTTTATCTTAGTATTATTAATACGAGCAGCGCCTCCTGGTACGCGTAGTGCTACTACTCTGTTTTCTTTATTCTTTGCAAGATCAGCCATAATTTTCCATGAAACCTGTGTTACTAAATCGGCAATATCAACCAGTTCCATAGAATTACGTAAATCAGGTTTATCAGTACCAAAACGGCATATAGCTTCAGCATAGCTCATGGTATTAAATTTTTTTAGTTCTACTCCTTTAATTATTTTCCATAAATAACTAGTTAAATTTTCCATCAATTCACATACTTTTGATGCTGTCATAAATGAAGTTTCAATATCTATTTGGGTAAATTCCGGTTGTCTATCAGCACGTAGATCTTCATCACGAAAACATTTGACAATTTGGTAATAGCGATCAAAACCAGATATCATTAATAATTGTTTAAATAATTGTGGTGATTGCGGTAGTGCATAACATTTACCTTTATAAAATCTGCTTGGTACTAGGTAGTCACGAGCACCTTCTGGTGTAGCTTTTGTTAACATTGGTGTTTCAATATCCAAGAAACCTTTCTCTTCCAGAAATTTTCTTACTAAGCTAGTAATACGTGCACGTAATTTTATACGTTGTGCCATTTCTGGACGACGGAGATCAAGATAACGAAATTTTAGACGTTGCTCTTCAGTATTATTTTTATTATTATCTAATGGTAATGGCTTGGAGCTATTAATTATAGTTAATTTAGTTGCTAATACTTCGACCTCTCCTGTAACCATATTATAGTTAATTTGGTTATCAGGACGAGCTTGTACAATACCAGTTATTTGGACACAAAAATTATTACGTAGTTCTGTAGCACTGGAAAATATAATTGGGTAATTATAATTAAATAATACTTGTACTGGTCCTTCTCGGTCTATTATTTCAATAAAAATACATTTACCAAAATCTCTATGGCGAGTAACCCAACCGCATAAAGTAACTTCTTGCCCAAGATATGATTTATTTAGCTGCCCGCAGTATACAGTACGCATAAATAATATCCTTACTGACTAATAAAATTGATAATCTATATTATCAATTATAATCAATATTATTGATATAATCTATTTTTTAGATTTAATTACAATTAATAATTGTACATAATAAATTTAATAATTATATTTATATAATAATTAATACCATATATTTATTATGCACTGCTATAATAATATCCGTTAAATATTTATTTAAATATCAATTAAAATTAGGTATTAATTTAATTAATAATTTAGTTATATTGTATTACAATTTATAATTAATTGCGTTATTAGTGAATAATCATTTCAAAAAATTATTAATTTTTATATATTTGTGTATTATATAATATATGGCGTAATAATATATTTGTAAAATATAATTAAAATTAAAAATTACATAAATCAGGTATTAGTAAATTACTTTTTTGTTTTAAAAAAGATAAAACTTTTTGTGGAGAAACATTTAATATTCTTTCCTCTGGAAATGATTCTTCTTGTAAAATACGTTTACAATGATCAAAATTACCTAATGACCAAGACACATGAGAATCAGATCCAAGAGCTAACCAACCATTAGCATCTCTAGTTGCTGCAACTATCGCACGACAATTAGATGCACTACCTGGTCTTGAATGAGTAAATGAAGAATTATTTAGCTCTAATGCTACTTGATAATAAGCTGCCGCCTCTACTACTGCAGAAATATCAATCGGATATTGTGGATTACCAGGGTGACTAATAATGTGTACTTTACCTCTTGACATTGTTGCAATCATAGCAGCTGTATGTATGCTTAAATCTTGTGGTGGAAACACTGTTTCATGAAAACCTGCAATAATTAAGTCCATAGCATCGAGTGCTATCGATGGACAATCAATATCACCATTAACATTTTTAATATTTGCTTCAATGCCACGTAATATACCTATTCCATTAATAATTCTTGGCCAGATACGCATATTAATAAAATGATACTCATGTGGAGCATCTGCCATATCAGGACCATGATCTGTAATAGCAATCAATTTTATTTCTTTTTTTATTGCTTCAGCAATATAATCATGCAGTGTACTATAAGCATGAGTACTAGCAATAGTATGTATATGCAGATCTACGGGATACATGGATGTTCCTTTTATTACTGATATTCAATTAAGTGAATTATAGTGATTTTATTTTATTTTTAAACTAATATAAAAAATAAAAATTTTTAGGTAAGGGTGAGGTGTCCGAGTGGTTGAAGGAGCATGCTTGGAAAGCATGTATACACAAAAGTGTATCAAGGGTTCAAATCCCTTTCTCACCGCCATTTACCATTTTGAATAATATGTATGTGGTGTGTGTATAACTCAATACATTTAGCCAATATAATCTAATCCTTTCATGTAAGGTACTAGTTTAACTGGTATTTTAATACGTCCATCAGAAAGTTGGTAGTTCTCTAAAACTGCAATAAGAGTACGGCCAACTGCTAAACCCGAACCATTTAAAGTATGTAGAAATTTTAATTTTTTACTTTTATTACTACGAAAACGTGCTAGTATACGACGTGCCTGAAAATCACTAATATTCGAGCAAGAAGACACTTCACGGTAAGTATTTTGTGCTGGACACCATACTTCTAAATCATAAGTTTTACATGATGCGAAACCCAAATCACCTGTACATAATAGTATTTTTCGATATGGCAAATTTAATAATTGTAATACTTGCTCTGCATGTCCAGTCATATTTTCTAGTGCTTGCATTGATTGTTCTGGTGTGGTTACCTGTACTAATTCAACTTTATCAAACTGATGCATACGAATTAGTCCGCGGGTGTCTTTACCATAAGACCCTACTTCAGAACGAAAACATGAAGTATGAGCTGTCATTTTCAATGGTAACATCTCTTCATCAAAAATTTTACTACGAAGTAAATTAATTAAAGGAACTTCAGCAGTTGGTATTAAAGTATAAAAATTATTTGTATTTTCTTTGTGTAGTGGCTTTATATGAAATAAATCATTAGTAAACTTAGGTAAGTGACCAGTCCCATACAATGAAGTTTGATTTACTAAATATGGTAAAGCGTACTCCTGGTAACCATGTTGTTGAGTATGTAAGTCTAACATAAATTGCGATAAAGCACGATGTAGACAAGCAATTTGTCCACGCATAACAACAAAACGTGAACCTGCTAGTTTTACTCCAGCAGTAAAATCTATACCATCATGGATAAGACCTAAATCAACATGATCTCTTATTGGAAAATAATATTTAATTTGCTCACCCCAGCGTAAAACTTCAATATTATCTTTATAATTTTCACCATCTGGAACATCGTCTGCAGGTATATTTGGTAGTACCAGTATAGATTCGTTAATTTTATTTCGCAAAGAATCTAACTCTAATTTAATAATTTTTAATTGTTGATTTATTTTTGATACTTGTTTACATATTATACTAATATCTAATTTTAGATCTTTATTATAATTAATTATCTTAGATTTATAGTTACGTTCAGCTTGTAACTGTTCTTTTTTAGTTTGTAATGTTTTACGTAGTTTTTCTTGCTGACTAAATTGTTCAGTATCTAATAAAAATTTTCTACGATTAAGTTTCTTAGCTATATTAATAATATCATAACGTAATAAGTCCATATCAATCATATTATTCAACCTATATTTATATTAAAATAATAATATTTTTGATTTTTATTTACGTTGATCATATAATGATACCATTGACGGTAATTTCAATTTAAATTCTTTAGTATTGATTATTTTTCTTTTGTTGTTAAAAAATTTAGATATACTATATAAACAATTTTTATCAATCATAACAAATTCCTTAATAGTTCCATTAGTGGTAATTTGTATAGTAAATGTCTCCAAATTACTATTTTTGTCTTTTGGTATTAATGTAAATAAATTTTTATTTTTAATATTGTATTTTTTCCAATCATTATTAAAATTTAATATTATTAATATTAATGGTGTATCATAAATATAATTTTTTCACAAACTAGCAATTACGAGTTCTACAAATGGATTATACATTAATAATGTTTTACCATATGATATTAATATATTTTCATCTGGTAAATTTAAATGTAATTTCAAATAATTAGTATATTTAAATAAAATATTCCCTTAACTTTGGTGTATTATATTTTTTTTAAATTCATTATTAATTTAGTAAAATTAGCATACAAATTATTAATTTTATTAAACCTATTTTTTAATATATCATTATCATTAGCTCATGCTGATACTAGTGGGATTATAAAAAAAATAAAATATTGTTATTATTAGTTTTGTAATTTGATTATAGTATTAATTTTAATTAAATATTAAATTTATTCTAGGTTAAGATTATATTTTATATATTTTTCCAATAATTTACTACGGAATTGATTTCTATATTATGCACTAATACTCCATGAACACGTATTGGTAATGATGCATTAGGAGCAAGATAAAGCATATCACCCATACCAAGTAAAGACTCAGCACCTGTTTGATCTAAAATGATTATTGATTCTGTTTTACTGGAAACAGTAAAAGCAATACGAGTAGTCATGTTATTATTCATTATTCTTTTAATAATATCTAAAGATGGACGTTGTGTAGAAAGTATTAAGTGAATACCAGAATCTTGAGCTTTTTGTGATAAACAAACAATTAAATCTTCTATTTTGTTACCAATAATATCAGATAACTCATGAACTATAATTACAATATATGGTAATGGTTCTAAGATAGAGATAGATAAATTATTATTTGTTTTAATATATTTATTATAAGTATCTAAATCACTTAATCCAATAAGTGACATTAGTTGATATCGTCTCTCCATTTCACTAATACACCAACATAGGATATTCATGGCATCATTAATGTCAGTAACTACGTTGGTTAAAAGATGAGGTATTCCATTATACACTGAAAGTTCTAATATATAAGGATCAATAATAATTAAACCTACTTGTTGTGGTGTTGCTTTATACAAAATACTTAAAATCATAGTGTGAAGTCCTACTGTTTTTCCAGAACCTTTAGTACCAGCCACTAACAAATTAGGAATTTTTTTTAAATCGATCACTACTGTGTTACCAAAAATATTTTTTCCAAGAATTAAAGATAATGGTGATATTAATGTAATAAATTCATGACTGTCTAATACTTCATTTAAATAAATTGTATTACGTTGTTTATTAGGTATATCTATACCGATATAATATTTTCCATTAATAATTTCTTTTGTTATTTTTAATTTATCAGTAGATAATACTTTTGCTAATTGTTTTGATAGTTTATAGATAATTGATACACTGACACCAGGTTCTACATCTAACTGAAAACGAGTAATTACTGGTCCTGTAATAATGTTTAAAATTTTTACTTTAATATTATAATTATTAATTAAATATAATTCTATTAATTTTGATTGTTTATCTAAATATAAGTTATCTACTTTGTATTTTTTGTTTTCTATTTTAGGTAAAATAGACATTGAAGGTAATGTAAAAATTTTACTAAAAAAATTAAAATTATTAAACTTACTTATAAACTTAATATCATGTTTTTTTTTAATTAAATTTTTATTTTTATTAAGCTCATTATTTAAATGATTGATTTTTTTTATTTCTAATAAATTGTGTTTTTCTGAAAAAAATAATTTTTTTATATTTTTTTTAATTTTTGTTATTTGATTAACAATAATTATTGTTATTTTACCGATGATATCTATAATCGATAAAAAAACTATTTTAGTTAGAAATATAACATTAATAACCCAAATGATTAATAATATTATTGTTATAATATTTTTATTAAAAAATTTTAATAAATAATTACTTAATAATAATCCAACTATACCTCCAGAATTAACATATATATTTTTATAATTAAAATTAATAAGACAGCAAGAAGTAATAATTATTAAAAAAATACTAATTATTTTAATAGATACATTAAATAAATTAATATGTTTACGTTGTACAAATATACAACAGCAATTATAAAAAATAATAAATGGTATTATATATGTTAATAGTCCAAAAAAAAATAATAAAGTATCTGCTAGCCAAGATCCTATTTTACCACCTATATTATGGATTGGAATAATTCCACTAAATTGTAACCAACTAGGATCATAAGTATCAAAGCTAAATACAATAGCTATTAAATAGCATGAAAAAATAAAAAATATAGTCAATATTAGCAATAACATGTATATAGATACTAATTATCTATTTATTATGATAAAATGTATAAAATAAATTTATTTAAAATATAAATTATGTGTAAATTACAACATCATAAAATCATTATTTTAGGCTCTGGACCTGCTGGTTATACTGCTGCTATATACGCAGCAAGAGCGAACTTACATCCTTTGCTTATTACTGGAATAAGCAAAGGTGGTCAACTTATTTCTACTAATGAAGTAGAAAATTGGCCTGGAGATCCCCAAACATTAACTGGACCAAAATTAATGGAACGTATGTATCTTCAGGCAATAAAATTTAATACAAAAATATTATATGATAATATCGTTAATGTTAATTTAAAACAAAGTCCGTTTTATTTAGTAGGTGATATTAATCAATATACTTGTAACGCACTTATTATTGCTACAGGTGCTTCAGCACGTTATTTAGGAATTTCTTCAGAAGATGAATACAAAGGTAAAGGAGTGTCAGTTTGTGCTACATGTGATGGTTTCTTTTATCATAACCAAACAGTTGCAGTAGTAGGAGGTGGTAATTCTGCTGTCGAAGAAGCACTATATCTTTCTAATATAGCTAAAGAAGTACATATTATTCATCGTAGTAAAATATTTCGTGCCGAACAAATTTTATTAAATAGACTGATGAACAAAGTGAACAATGGTAATATTATATTACATACTAATAAAATAGTTAATGAAATTACAGGAAATAAAATTTCAGTTACTGGTTTAATTTTAAAAAATTTAATTTCTAACACATTAGAACATTTATCTGTGGCAGGAATTTTTATTGCTATAGGGCATAATCCAAATACTTCAATTTTTAATGGACAACTAGCTTTGACAAATGGTTATATTAAGGTACAGTCAGGTACCAATGGTAATGCAACGGTAACTTCAATACCTGGAATATTTGCTGCTGGCGATGTTACAGATCAACATTATCGTCAAGCAATTACTGCAGCTAGTACTGGTTGTATGGCTGCTTTAGATGCAGAACGTTATCTAAATACACTAAAATGTGTTAACTAATAATATTAGTATAAAACATTTAAATTAATTTAAAAAAAATTTAAATTAATCAATTAATTAATCTTACTTATTAACATCTTATTGGATGGATATAAGAGGTATATAGGTATATATGACAAAAGAAGAAAATATTGAAATACAAGGTACTGTATTAGATACTTTAGCTAATACTATTTTTCGTGTTGAATTAGAAAATGGTCATATAGTTACGGCGCATATATCTGGTAAAATGCGTAAAAATTATATCAGAATATTAACAGGTGATAAAGTAACTGTTGAGCTAACTCCATATGATTTAAAAAAAGGACGTATTATATTCCGTAGTAGATAAATTAAATTTATTAAAAATAATAATTAATTTATATAAAACATTTATGCAACTTACTCTAAGAGAAATTAACTTTTTTTATGGAACGTATCAAGCGCTATTTAATATCAATCTTACCTGCTTATCAGGTGATATAGTCGTACTACTGGGACCAAGTGGTGCAGGTAAAAGTTCTTTACTCAGGATATTAAATTTACTAGAAATTCCTAGTAACGGTCAATTAAATATTGCTGGTAATCATTTTGATTTTAGTAATGTCCCTAAAATTAATGCTATTATTTCCCTACGTAAGCAGGTAGGGATGGTTTTTCAACAATATAATCTATGGCCTCATTTGACCGTACGACAAAACTTAATTGAAGCTCCTTGTCGAGTACAAGGAGTAGTTCGTGCCATTGCTAATATTAGAGCTGATAAATTACTTAATAGATTAAAGCTAAAAAATTTTGCTGATCGATTTCCTTTGCATCTTTCTGGTGGAGAACAACAGAGAGTAGCAATTGCACGTGCATTAATGATGGAGCCCAAGGTGTTACTATTTGATGAACCAACTGCTGCATTAGATCCAGAAATTACTGCACAAATTATTAGTATTATTCGTGAATTATCACAAACTGGTATTATTCAAGTCATTGTTACGCATGAAATTGAACTAGCGCGTAAAATAGCTAGTTATGTAGTATATATGGAAAGTGGTAAAATTATAGAACAAGGCGATGCTAGCCATTTTACTTGTCCACAAACAATAAATTTTGCTAATTATTTATCACACTAACATAGTAAAAATATTTTAAATATTTAATTTTAAACATATAAAATTATGAAAAAAATAATAATAATATTATTATCTAATATATTTAATTTTTCAGCTATTACTGAGACTGTACGCTTTGCTACTGATGCAACTTATGCACCATTTGAATTTATTAGTGCTAATAATAACATTATAGGATTTGATATTGATATTGCTAATGCATTATGTAAAACAATGCAAATGACTTGCAGATTTACCAATCAAGCATTTGATAATCTTATTCCAAGCTTAGATTATCACAGTTGTGATGCAGTAATAGCTGGAATGGATATTACTCCAGAACGTAGTAAAAAAATTTCTTTTACTAATTCATATTATAATAATTCCGCAATAATAGTGACTACTAAAAAAAATAAATTTGTTCTGTCAACTCAGATTAAAAATAAAAAAATTGGCACTCAATATGGATCTACTCATCAAAAATATTTAATAGATAGATATCCTAATATAAATATTGTTTCTTATGATAGCTATCAGAATGCTATTCTAGATTTAAAAAATGGACGTTTAGATGGTGTTTTCGGTGATACAGCTGTAATTAATCAATGGATAAAAAAAGATAATAATTTAATGATTATTGGTAAAAAAATTACTGATAAATATTATTTTGGTACAGGTCTTGGTATTGCTATAAAAAAAGATAATCTAATTTTATTAGAAAAATTAAACAAAGCATTAACTAATATTAAAAATAATGGAACTTATAAAATAATTTATACAAAATGGTTTAATAATTAATTTTAATGATAGAAATATACCTATTAATTAGTGCTACTATTACAACACTTAAGCTAGCATTATTAGCAATGATAATTGGACTAACTTTAGCCATTAGTATTGCTATTATAGAAGAATTAAAAATTTTTAAAATATTATTAATAATAGGTAAATTTTTATTTTTAATTATATGTAGTTTACCAGAAGTATTAGTAGTAATATTTATTTATTTAGGAATATCAAAATTATTAGTTATACTAAATAATATTATTTTTAACATAGGTAATATTAATTATATAAATATTAGTCCAGTTTTATGTGGTGTAATAGCATTAGCATTAATATATGCTGCATCTGCATATCAAATAATATCTGGAGCTTTTAAATCAATATCAAAAAGCCAATGGGAATCAGGTCAAGTATTAGGAATGAATAATAATGTTATTTTTTTTAAGTTAATACTGCCACAAATGTGGCAATATGCATTACCAGGATTAGGTAATCAGTGGTTAGTGTTATTAAAAGATACTGCTTTAGTTTCACTAATTAGCGTTAATGACTTGATGTTTCAAACTAAAAATATTATATTAATTACTAATAAACCTTATAAATGGTATTTATTATCAGCTTTTATTTATATATTAATTACTTTGTTAAGTAACTTAATTTTATTAAAAATAAATTTTTTAGTTAATCGTTTTAATTAGGCAGTATGTTAATGTTTAGTTATATTAAAATAATATTATTAGGTTTACCAACAAGTTTAATATTAATGCTAATATCTATTATATTAGCATTTTTATTATCATTATTTTTTACAAAAAAAATAATTTTAAAAAAAAATTTTTTTTCACTATTAATTAAATTATATATTATAATATTTACTGGTACGCCATTTTTAATACAACTGTTTTTTATTTATTATGGCTTCGGACAGTTAACAACTTTATATGCTAATTATTGGTTATTATCTTTATTATCACATCCTTGGCTATGTGCTATAATAGCATTAGCACTTAATAGTGCTGCATATAGTACTCAATTATTTATTGGATCAATCCGTACTATATCATCTGGACAGTGGCAAGCTTGTACTGCGCTTGGTATGAATAAAAAACAATCTTTAGGTATATTAATGCCATTAGCTATAAAAAAATCATTACGATTATATACTAATGAAATAATTTTAGTATTTAAGAGTACTTCACTAGTTTATACTATTACTATTATGGATATCATGGGCTATAGTAAATTTCTTTATGGAAGAAGTTATGATTTATTAGTATTTTTAGCTGCTGGAGTTATATATTTTTGCGTAAATAGTATTTTACTATACTTAATGAATATTTTTACAAAAAACAGTTAATTTTTGATATACGTAATTAGTTATTTTTTATGTTCAGCGCTTATAGTGAGCTACGAAGCTAGATACTAATAACTAGCACTACAATCAGTAGTACTGTATAAAAACTATTTATAATTAATTTAAAATGTTAAAATTAACATAATTTTACATATATATTTTAATTTTATTTTATTTAATTATTTAAATACATTTATATTTAAAATAACTGCTTAATAAGCATCTACTAATATAGTAGACTTTGCAACAATTTTTAAAATAAAAAATAGATATATTTATTAGTTAAAGTTAATAAACTAAATTATAAATATACATAGCAATAAGCATTTTTCTCAAATTATCTTGATTATTAGCTTAAATTGACTTAAAATTATATAAAATATTTTTTTGTAAAAAAACTACTTTTTCTTTAAAAAAGCTAATACAATTAGTACCAAAATGTAAGTTTTATTTTAATCGGAGCGCTGGTATTATGCAGAACCAAAGAATACGTATAAGGTTAAAAGCTTTTGATCATCGTTTAATTGATAAATCAACTGCAGAAATTGTAGATACTGCTAAACGTACTGGAGCTCAAGTACATGGTCCGATTCCGCTACCGACACGGAAAGAGTACTTTACTATTTTAATTTCTCCGCATGTAAATAAAGATGCTAGAGATCAATATGTAATTAGAACTCATAAACGTCTAGTTGATATTATTGAACCAACAGAAAAAACAGTTGATGCTTTAATGCGTTTAGAACTAGCTGCCGGTGTTGATGTGCAAATTAGCTTAGGTTAAGTTAATTGGTTAATGATAATAAGGAGTCCAAATTAATGAAAGGTTTAATTGGACGAAAAATTGGTATGACTAGCATTTTTACTAAAGATGGTATCTCTATACCAATAACTATTATAGAAATAGAAGTAAATAGAGTAACTCAAATAAAATCTATAAAAAAAGATGGATATTGTGCTTTTCAAGTTACTACTGGAATAAAAAAAGCTAACAAGATAATTAAACCTGAAGCTGGTAACTTTATAAAAGCAGGAGTTGCAGCAGGTCGTAGTTTATGGGAATTTCGTGTTACAAATACAAATTCAATAACAATAGGTCAAAGTATAACCATTGAACAATTAGCTAATATTAAAAAAGTAGATGTTACAGGTATTTCTAAAGGTAAGGGATTCTCAGGCACAATAAAACGTTGGAATTTTCATACTCAAGATGCTAGTCATGGTAATTCATTATCTCATAGAGTCCCGGGTTCTATAGGTCAAAACCAAACTCCAGGAAAAGTATTTAAAGGTAAAAAAATGGCAGGACAAATGGGTAATAAACGCGTAACTGTTCAAAATTTAGAGGTAATAAGTATTGACAAAACACGTAATTTATTACTAGTAAAAGGTGCTATTCCAGGAGCACCAGGGAATGATCTGATTATCAAACCAGCTATTAAGCTAGCACATTAAGGAGATAAGAATGGAATTGGTATTACAAGACACGCAACAAGCGTTTACTGTGTCCGAAACCATTTTTGGGTGTAATTTTAATGAATCGTTGATACATCAGGTAATTGTTGCATATGCAGCAAATGCACGACAAGGGAGTCTGGCTCAAAAAAATCGTGCTGAAGTAGTAGGTTCGAATAAAAAACCATGGCGTCAAAAAGGTACTGGCCGTGCTCGTGCTGGTACAGTAAAAAGTCCAATTTGGCGTTCAGGAGGTATAACTTTTGCTGCTAAACCACAAGATTATAGTCAAAAAATAAATAAAAAAATGTATCGTGGAGCTATAAAAAGTATTTTTTCTGAATTATTACGTCAACAACGATTAATTATTGTTAATAATTTTGCTATTACCGCACCAAAAACTAAATTATTAGTAAAAAAACTAAAAGATATGGCATTAGAAAATGTATTTATTATAACTCATCAGTTAGATAAAAATTTATGTTTAGCTGCACGTAATCTTTATAAAGTAGATGTTTGTGACGTTAATACTACTAATATTAATTTAATTAGTTTAATAAATTTTGCACAAGTTATAATTACAGCAGATTCTATCAAAAAACTTGAGGACAAGTTAGTATGATACCTGAAACAAGTGTGTTTAAAGTACTACATGCTCCGCATGTTTCTGAGAAAGCATCTGTATTGATGGAAAAAAATAATACTTTTGTTTTAAAAGTAGCTAAAAACTCTACTAAGAGAGCCATTAAAAATGCTTTACTAAAATTATTTACAGTAAAAGTAAAAAAAATACATACTATAGTTGTAAAAGGTAAAGTAAAACGTCATGGACGACGTATTGGTTTACGTAGTGATTGGAAAAAAGCTTATATAACTCTAACAGATAAACAAAATTTAGATTTTATAAGCAGCAGTATCAAATAAGTTAGGAATTGTTAAAACTATGACTATAGTAAAATGTAAACCAACATCTCCTGCTCGACGACATGTTATAAAAATAGTTAATACTGAACTACATAATAACAAACCTTTTGTTCCTTTATTAGAAAAAAAAAGGAAATCAGGTGGTCGTAATAATAATGGACGTATTACTACTCGTCATATTGGTGGTGGACATAAACAACGTTATCGTTTAATAGACTTTAAACGTAACAAAGATTCCATTCCAGCAATAATAGAGCGAATTGAATACGATCCAAATCGGTCAGCTAATATCGCTTTATCTTTATATAAAGATGGTGAACGTCGTTATATTTTAGCACCTAAAGGATTAAAAGTAGGTGATCAAATTACATCTGGTAATAATGCTATAATAAAAGCTGGTAATACTCTACCAATGAGTAATATACCGCTTGGTTCTATAGTACATAATGTAGAAATAAAACCAGGAAAAGGTGGGCAGTTAGCTCGTGCTGCTGGTACTTATGTTCAAATTTTAGCTCGTGATGATAAGTATGTTACCTTACGTTTACGCTCTGGTGAAATGCGTAAAATTCACTCTGAATGTCGTGCTACATTAGGTGAAGTAGGCAATCATGAACATATGTTAAGCATGTTAGGTAAAGCAGGTGCAAATCGCTGGCGTGGTATTCGTCCCACTGTTAGGGGAACAGCAATGAATCCTGTTGATCATCCCCATGGTGGGGGAGAAGGTCGTAATTTTGGGAAACACCCGGTATCTCCGTGGGGAATAAAAACTAAAGGTAAGAAAACACGTAATAATAAACTAACTGATAAGTTTATTATACATCGCCGTGGGTCGTAAATTAGAAATATAAATAATTAGAGGATAATTTCATGCCACGTTCTCTCAAGAAAGGTCCTTTCATTGATCTGCATTTACTGCAGAAAGTAGAGAAAGCGGTGAAAACTAGTGATAAAAAACCTATTCGTACTTGGTCTCGTCGTTCAACAATCTTTCCTACAATGATAGGTTTAACTATTGCTGTTCATAATGGAAGACAACACATACCTATTTTTATTGCTGATGATATGGTTGGTTATAAACTTGGTGAATTTGCCCCAACACGTACTTATCGCGGTCATACAGCAGATAAAAAAACTAAAAAGCGTTAGGATTTAGAGTATTAGAAGAGTAGAAGAGTATTAGAGTAAAAGGTATAAAAATACATGAATACTGTTGCTAAACATCGTTACGCTCGTTCTTCAGCTCAAAAATTAAGATTAGTAGCTGAATTAGTTCGTACTAAAAAAGTAGATCAAGCACTAAATATATTAAATTATACTAACAAAAAAGCTGCTGTTTTAGTAAAAAAAGTCATAGAATCTGCTATTGCTAATGCTGAACATAATTATGGAGCAGATATAGATAATCTAAAAATTTCAAAAATTTTTATTGATGTTGGGCCTAGCATAAAACGTATTCTACCTCGTGCTAAAGGTAGAGCAGATCATATTATAAAGCGTACTAGCCACATTACAGTTGTAGTATCTGATAGTTAAACTATGGAGATTAGTAATGGGTCATAAAGTACATCCTAATGGGATGCGCTTGGGGATTGTTAAACACTGGAACTCTACTTGGTATGCAAATACCAAAGAATTCGCTAACAACCTCAATAGCGATTTTAAAGTTCGTCAGTTTATTATGAGTGAATTATCAAAAGCGTCTATTTCTAGAGTTATTATAGAACGTCCAGCTAAGAGTATTCGCGTAACCATTCATACAGCTCGTCCAGGTATTGTTATTGGTAAAAAAGGCGAATACGTTGAGAAATTACGTCAGGCAGTAGCAAATATTGCAGCTGTTCCTGCACAAATTAATATTACTGAAGTACGTAAACCAGAACTTAATGCAACACTTGTTGCTAATAGTATAGCTTCACAGTTAGAAAAAAGAATAATATTTCGTCGTGCTATGAAACGTGCAGTGCAAAATGCTATACGTTTAGGTGCTAAAGGAGTTAAAGTTGAAATTAGCGGCCGTTTAGGTGGTGCTGAAATAGCACGTAAAGAATGGTACCGTGAAGGTCGTGTTCCTTTACATACTTTAAGAGCAGATATAGATTATAGCTTCTCTGAAGCTAATACTACTTATGGTGTAATCGGAGTAAAAGTTTGGATTTTTAAAGGTGAAATATTAGATAATATAATAGCAATTGAACCACCACTAGTATTATCTAATCCGCTAAAAGCACCGCAACGTAAAAGCCGTAAGTGAGGAACATCACTAATGTTACAACCAAAGCGAACAAAATTCCGTAAGATGCAAAAAAGTCGGAATCGTGGTTTTACATTAAATTCAAATATTAATTTCGGCACTTTTGGTTTAAAAGCTATTAATCGTGGTTATTTAACTGCTCGTCAAATAGAAGCAGCACGTCGTGCTATAACACGTGCAGTCAAAAGACAAGGAAAAATTTGGATAAGAATTTTTCCAGATAAACCTATAACTGAAAAACCACTTGAAGTACGTATGGGTAAGGGTAAAGGTAACGTTGAACACTGGGTTGCCGTAATTAAACCAGGTAAAATATTATATGAAATAGATGGAGTGACAGAAGAGCTAGCTCGCGCGGCATTTAAGCTAGCCACAGCTAAACTACCAATACTAACAACTTTTGTAAAAAAGATGATAATCTAATGATCTCAAAAGAGTTACGTAATAAAAATACTACAGAATTAAATCAAGAATTAATAAGTTTACTTCGTGAGCAATTTAACCTACGTATGCAAGCCGCAAGCGGACAATTACGACAAACTAACTTACTAAGAAAAGTAAGGAATAATATTGCACGTGTAAAGACATTATTAACAATTAATAAGAATACGGGTTGATAATAAAATGAATAATATTCGTATTCGACAAGGTCGTGTAGTAAGTGATAAAATGAATAAATCTATAGTAGTAGCTATAGAACGTTTTATTAAACATCCTATATATGGTAAATATATAAAAAGAACAACAAAAATATCAGTTCATGATGAGTTAAATAGTAGTAAAGTTGGTGATGTAGTTGAAATAAAAGAATGTCGTCCAATTTCTAAAACAAAATCTTGGATGCTTGTACGTATTTTAAAAAAATTATTTTCTTTACATCAATTTTGGTTATAAAAATATATTGGAGAATTTTATGATCCAAGAGCAAACTATACTTACTGTTGCTGATAACTCAGGTGCACGTAATGTGATGTGTATCAAAGTGCTTGGTGGTTCTCGCCGTCGTTATGCGGGAATAGGTGATATAATTAAAATAGCTATTAAAGAAGCTATTCCTCGTGGTAAAGTAAAAAAAGGTGATGTTCTAAAAGCAGTAATAGTACGTACTAAAAAAGGGATACGTCGCCCTGACGGGTCAGTATTTCGCTTTGATGGAAATGCCTGTGTATTATTAAATAATACTAATGAACAACCGATTGGTACTAGAGTATTTGGACCAGTAACTCGTGAATTACGTACTGAAAAATTTATGAAAATAATATCTTTAGCACCAGAAGTGCTGTAGTTAAATTAAGGGAAGAAATAATGGCAGCAAAAATCCGTCGTGATGATGAAGTCATTGTATTAACTGGTAAGAATAAAGGAAAGCGCGGAAAAGTAAAAATAGTATTTTCTACTGGAAAAGCAATTGTTTCTGGAATAAATATAATAAAAAAACACCAAAAACCAGTACCTACGCTTAATAAGCAAGGTGGTATTATAGAGAAAGAAGCTGCTATTCATCTTTCTAATCTTGCTATTTTTAATGCTAAAAATAATCAAGCAGATCGTATTGGTTTTAAAACTAAAAATGTAAATGGAAAATTAAAAAAATTTAGATTTTTTAAATCTAACGGCGAAATTATTGATTAATTTGGAGCAAAAATATGGCCAAATTGCATGACTATTATAAAAAAGTAATAGTTGTTAATTTAATGAAACAATTAAGTTACCATTCTATTATGCAAGTTCCTAAAATAGAAAAAATTACTTTAAATATGGGTGTTGGTCAAGCCGTTGCTGATAAAAAAATACTAGATCATGCTGTAGCTAATTTAGCGGCTATTTCAGGTCAAAAACCACTTATTACTAAAGCACGTAAATCTATTGCTAGCTTTAAGATTCGTCAAGGTTATCCTATAGGCTGTAAAGTTACTCTACGTGGTAACCGTATGTGGGATTTTTTTGAAAGGTTAATTTCTATTGCTATACCACGTATTCGTGACTTTCGTGGTTTTTCCGCAAAATCTTTTGATGGTTATGGGAATTTTACTATTGGAGTAGCTGAACAAATTATATTCCCAGAAATTGATTATGATAAAATTGATCGCATTCGTGGTATGGATATTACCATAACAACCACTGCAAAATCTAATGATGAAGGATATGCCTTATTATCAGCTTTTAGTTTTCCATTTCGTAATTAAAATAACATAAAAAGGTATAGTTTTCTCATGGCTAAACAGTCTATAAAAGCACGAGAACTAAAACGTGTAATATTAGCTACTAAATATTTTACAAAACGTATTAAACTAAAAAAAATTATATCTGACGTACGTTCTTCAGCTGAAGAACGTTGGGATGCTATAATCAAATTACAAAAATTACCAAGAGATTCTAGTCCATCTCGTCAAAGAAATCGCTGTAGTCAAACTGGTCGTCCACATGCTTTTTTGAGAAAATTTGGGTTAAGTCGTATTAAAGTACGGGAAGCTGCAATGCGTGGAGATATTCCTGGCTTAAGAAAAGCTAGTTGGTAGTAACTAACTTAAATAATAATACTAATTTAATTATGGAAAAACATAGATGAGTATGCAAGATCCAATTGCAGATATGTTAACTCGTATTCGTAATAGTCAAATAGCGAAAAAAACTACAGTATTTATGCCGTCTTCTAAGTTTAAAGAAGCAATTGCTAATTTACTTCAAGAAGAAGGATTTATTGAATCCTATCAAATTGAAGGGAAAATTAAGCCAAAATTAAAAATAGTACTTAAGTATTTTCAGGGCAAACCAGTAATAGAAAGCATTAAGCGAATTAGTAGACCTAGCCTACGTCTGTATAAAAAAAAAGATGCTTTACCTAAAATTATGGGAGGTATGGGGATTGCAATTATTTCTACGTCTAAAGGAATTATGACTGATTATGCCGCTCGCCAAGCAGGTATTGGTGGTGAAATAATTTGCTATGTAACGTAACGTAAGTTGACTTAGGAGACAATACAATAATGTCTCGAATTGCAAAATTACCAATAATTATTCCTGTTAACGTAGACGTAACGATCAATAGTTCTGATTTAATAGTTAATGGTCAATACGGTAATTTAACTTGTATAATTAATAAAGCAGTATCTATTAAAAAAGTTGATAATAAACTATTATTTTTTCCAAATAAAGGTTATCCCAATAATTGGGCAATTACAGGTACTACTCGTGCACTAGTAAATAATATGGTTATTGGTGTAACAAAAATTTTTACTAAAAAATTACTTTTAGTAGGTGTAGGTTATCGAGTAACAGTAAAAAATAATGTAGTAAATTTGTTTTTAGGATTTTCTCATAATATTGACTATAAATTACCAGCCGGTATTACGGCAGAATGTATAAGCCAAACTGAAATATTACTAAAAAGTGCTGATAAACAAGCTCTTGGTCAAGTAGCTATGGATTTACATTCTTATCGCAATCCAGATCCTTACAAAGGTAAAGGTATCCGTTACGCTGAAGAAATAATAGTGACGAAAGTAGCTAAAAAAAAGTAAGGTAAACTAATGGATAATAATAAGAATAAAGCTCGTATTCGTCGTGCTATTAAAACAAGATGTAAATTAAAAAAATTAAATACTACTCGTTTAGTAGTACATAGAACAATACGTCATATTTATGCACAAGTAATTGCACCAAATCAATCTATAGTTATAACAACTGCTTCTACATTGGAAAAAAATATAGCAACACAAGTAACTAATACTGGAAATAAAAATGCTGCTATAGTTGTAGGTCATAAAATAGCAGAAAGAGCTTTAGCAAAAGGCATTAATTATGTTTCTTTTGATCGTTCAGGATATAAGTATCATGGTAGAGTACAGGCATTGGCTGATGCCGCTCGTAAAGCAGGGCTTCAGTTTTAGGTTAAAAATATGGCACATTTAGAAAAACAATTCGTTGAATTACAAGAAAAACTTATTACTGTAAATAGGGTATCTAAAACAGTCAAAGGTGGAAGAATTTTTAGTTTTGCGGCACTAACGGTTGTTGGTGATTGTAATGGTAGAGTAGGTTTTGGTTATGGTAAAGCCCGTGAGGTGCCAGCAGCAATTCAAAAAGCTATGGATAAAGCACGACGGAACATGATTTTTATTACACTTAATAGTGGTACTTTGCAACATTCAATTAAAGGTGTACATACTGGTTCAAGTGTATTTATGCAGCCAGCATCAGAAGGAACAGGAATTATTGCAGGTGGTGCGATGCGCGCTGTATTAGAAGTGGCAGGAGTACGCAATGTATTAGCTAAAACTTATGGTTCAACTAATCCTATTAATGTTGTTCGAGCAACTATAGATGCTTTTAATAAAATGAACTCTCCTGAAATGATAGCTGCTAAACGTGGTAAATCTATTGAAGAAATTATGAGGTAGGTTAGTGATGACAAACATAATTAAAATTACTCAAACACGTAGTGCTATTGGTTGTTTACCAAAACATAAAGCTACTTTAGTTGGGTTAGGCTTACGTCGTATTGGTCATACTGTTACACGTCAAGATATACCTTCAATCAGGGGTATGATTGCAAAAATTTCTTATATGGTTAAGGTTGAAAAATAAAAAATTAGAAAATGAGATTAAATACTATATCGGCTTCTAAAGGTGCAAAAAATAAATCGAAACGTATATGTAGGGGTATTGGTTCTGGTTTAGGTAAAACTGGTGGCAGAGGTCATAAAGGTCAGAAATCCAGATCAGGTGGTAGCGTACATCGTAGTTTTGAAGGTGGTCAAATGCCACTACATCGTCGTCTACCTAAATTTGGTTTTAATTCACGTAAAGCTATGGTGATGGCAGAAATTCGTTGTTCAGATTTATTAAAAGTTCAAGGAACATTGATTACGTTAGATATTCTTAAAGCTGCTAATATAATTAGTCATAAAATTAAAAAAGCTAAAATTATATTATCTGGGGAAGTAAAACATGATCTTTTAGTATCTGGCTTAAGTGTTAGCAAAGGAGCAAAGGCAGCGATTAAAGCAGTTGGTGGAACAATTGAGGAATAAAAATAGCTTTGATAGTTAAACAACCAGGGTTAGATTTTACAAATACTAAAAGTGGGCTTAGTGAATTAAGACGTAGGCTTTTTTTTGTTATTGGAGCATTAATTGTTTTCCGTATTGGTTCTTTTATTCCAGTTCCTGGAATAAATACTACGGTATTAACAAAATTACTTGAACAACAACGAGGTACTATTGTTGAAATGTTCAATATGTTTTCTGGTGGGGCACTGAATCGAGCTTCTATTTTTGCCTTAGGCATTATGCCACATATTTCAGCATCAATTATTATACAGTTACTAACTGTAATTAATCCTACTCTGGCAGAGGTAAAAAAAGAAGGTAAATTTGGTAGGCGTAAAATTAGACAATATACTTGTTATGGTACTTTATTATTAGGAATATTCCAGTCTATTGGCATAGCTATGAGCTTACCTAATATGTTCGGAATATCTAATATGGTTATTAATCCAGGCTTTACTTTTTACTTAACTACAGTAATTAGCTTACTATGTGGTACTATATTTTTAATGTGGTTAGGTGATCAAATTACTGAAAAAGGGCTTGGAAATGGTATTTCTATTATTATATTTACTGGTATTATAGCAGGTTTGCCATCAGCTATAAATCAGACTTTAGAACAAGCTCGTCAAGGTGAGACATCATTTTTTGTATTATTATTAATTGGATTAATGGTATTTATAGTTACATTTGTTACTGTTTTTATTGAAAGAGGTCAACGTCGTATAGTTGTTAACTATGCTCAACGTCAACAAGGACGTCATATTTATGCTACTCAGCATACGCATTTACCTATCAAAGTTAATATAGCTGGTGTTATTCCAGCTATTTTTGCTGCTAGTATTATTCTTTTTCCAGCTACTATAGTTTCTTGGTTTTGTGGTAGTACCGGATGGGGGTGGTTAAATACTATTTCTATTTATTTACAACCAAGTCAAATTACATATATTATAATATATGCATCTGCAATTATATTTTTCTGTTTTTTTTATACTAAGTTAGTATTTAATGCTAGAGAAACAGCTGATAATTTAAAAAAATCTGGTGCATTTATTCCAGGAATTCGTCCAGGAGAACAGACAGCAAGATATATAAATAAAATAACAACTCGCCTTACTTTAGCTGGTGCTATTTATATGACAGTAGTCTGTTTAATCCCAGAGTTTATGCGGGATGCAATGAATGTTCCATTCTATTTTGGAGGAACATCTTTATTAATTGTTGTTATTGTAATTATGGAATTTATAATTCAAATACAAACAATTATATTATCCACTCAATATGAGTCAACTTTGAAAAAAGCAAACCTAAAAAATTTTAAACGTTAATCAGGTAATATAATGAAAGTACGTGCTTCTGTAAAAAAATTATGTCGTAACTGTAAAATTATTAAACGTCATGGTATCGTTCGTATAATTTGCAGTGCTGTACCTAAGCACAAACAACGCCAAGGTTAATAACCTATGAGGTTAATCACCTAATAGTGAATTAAAATTAATGTTAATGTTTATGAAGTTAAATTATAGATATTTTTTAGATAAATAAATTATTAGGAGTGCATCGTGGCCCGTATAGCCGGCATAAATATCCCTGATCATAAACATACTATGATTGCATTAACATCAATATATGGTATTGGCATCAAGCGCTCAAAGTATATTTGTAATACTACAGGTATTGCTCAAAATGTTAAACTAAGTAAGTTATCAGAAACTCAAATTGATACTTTACGTGATGCAGTTTCAAAATTTGTTGTGGAAGGAGACTTACGTCGTGAAGTTACGTTAAATATAAAACGTTTAATCGATCTTGGTACTTATCGTGGTTTACGTCATCGTCGTGGTCTTCCTGTAAGAGGTCAGCGTACAAAAACTAATGCTCGTACTAGGAAGGGTCCACGTAAGCCAATAAAAAAATAAATAATAGAGGTCAGTAAATAATGGCTAAGACACTTATGTCTAAACGTAAACGTGTTAAAAAACAGGTTTTAGACGGTATAGCTCATATTCATGCATCTTTTAATAATACCATTGTTACTATAACAGATCGTCAAGGTAATACATTAGGTTGGGCAACAGCTGGTAACTCTGGTTTTAGAGGTTCTCGTAAGTCTACTCCATTTGCTGCACAGGTAGCAGCAGAACGATGTGCTGAAGCAGTGAAAGATTATGGGATTAAGACGTTAGAAGTAATGGTCAATGGACCAGGTCCAGGTCGTGAATCTACTGTTAGAGCATTAAACGCAGCTGGTTTTCGTATAACAAATATTACCGATGTCACACCTATTCCCCATAATGGTTGTCGTCCACCTAAGAAACGCAGAGTTTAATTTAATTAACAAACCAATTTAAAATAATTGAGTAAAGCAAATGGCAAGATATTTAGGGCCTAAGCTCAAAATTAGTCGTCGTGAAAGCTTAGATTTATTCCTTAAGTCTGGTGTTCGTGCGATAGATACTAAATGTAAAACTGAGCAGCCTCCTGGTCAACATGGCACACGTAAAGTACGACTATCTGATTACGGTTTACAGTTACGTGAAAAACAAAAAGTACGCCGTATATATGGTGTACTAGAACGTCAATTTCGTAACTATTATAAAAAAGCCGCACGTATTAAAGGTAATACTGGTGAAAACTTATTACAATTGTTAGAAAGTCGATTAGATAATGTTGTGTATCGTATGGGTTTTGGTGCTACTCGTGCAGAATCACGTCAATTAGTTAGCCATAAGGCCATTATGGTTAATGGTAATATTGTAAATATTGCCTCCTATAAAGTGGCAATGAATGATGTTATTAGCATACGTGATAAAGCAAAAACACAAGCTCGTATTCGTGCTTCATTAGAATTAGCTGAACAACGCGAAAAGCCTGTTTGGCTTGAGGTAAATACTGTTAAAATGGAAGGAATATTTAAATCTATTCCAGAAAGGATTAATCTTTCAGCAAATATCAATGAACATATGATAGTCGAACTTTATTCTAAGTAATAGTAATAATATTATAATATAGAGGCCACAATGCATGGTTCTGTGACACATTTTTTAAAACCGCGTTTGGTAAATATCGAGCAAGTTAGTTTGACACATGCGAAGGTTACTCTAGAACCCCTAGAACGTGGTTTCGGTCATACTATAGGTAATGCTCTACGCCGTATTCTACTTTCATCAATGCCAGGTTATGCAGTAACTGAAGTAGAAATTGATGGTGTCTTACATGAATATAGCACAAAAGAAGGTGTAAGAGAAGATATTATCGAAATTTTACTTAATCTAAAAGAACTTGCTGTAAAAGTACAAAACCAAGATCAAGTGGTATTAAATCTAAGACAATCTGGGATTGGCCCAGTTACTGCAGCTAGTATTGTTCATGACAATGATGTTGAAATTATTAACCCACAACATATTATATGCCACTTAACTGAAAAAAACGCATCTATTAATATGCGTATTAAGGTTCAACGTGGACGTGGTTATGTTCCTGCTTCTACGAGAATGAATTCAGAACAACAAGATAACTATATTATAGGTCGTTTACTAGTTGACGCATGTTATAGTCCAGTAGAAAATATTTTCTATAATGTAGAAGCAGCACGTGTAGAGCAGCGTACAGACTTAGATAAATTAATTATAGAACTTGAGACGAATGGAACTATTGATCCTGAAGAAGCTATCCGTCGTGCTGCCACAATTCTCGTTGATCAATTAGAAGCATTTGTTGATTTACGCGATGTAAGTCAACCAGAAGTGAAAGAAGAAAAACCAGAATTTAACCCAATTCTTTTACGACCAGTTGATGATCTAGAATTAACTGTTCGCTCTGCTAACTGCTTAAAAGCAGAAGCTATTCACTATATAGGTGATTTAGTACAGCGTACTGAAGTAGAATTACTTAAAACACCTAATCTTGGTAAAAAGTCACTTACAGAAATTAAAGACGTATTAGCTTCTCGTAGTTTATCTTTAGGTATGCGTCTTGATAACTGGCCACCAGAAGATTTTATTGATGAATAATAAATTTTACTCATATTTTATGAGATAAAATAATAAGGATAACGTAATGCGACATCGTAAGATTGGTCGTCAACTTAATCGTAACAGTAGTCATCGTCAAGCTATGTTTCGCAATATGGCTAAATCATTAATAATTCATGAGATAATTAAAACTACTTTACCAAAAGCAAAAGAATTACCTCGTTTTATTGAACCACTCATTACTCTAGCTAAACTTGATAGCGTAGCAAACAGACGTATAGCATTTGCTAAAATTAGATCTAACCATATTGTCGCAAAACTGTTTAATGAGCTAGGTCCACGCTTTATAAGCCGCGCTGGTGGTTATACTAGAATTTTAAAATGTGGTTTTCGTACTGGAGATAACGCCCCAATGGCATATATTGAGCTTGTTGATCGTATGGTATCTAATATTTCTGATCACAAAAAATAAATAGATATTTTTTTTTGGTGCTGATAGGCAGCTTTGAACTGCCGACCTCACCCTTACCAAGGGTGTGCTCTACCAAAACTGAGCTATATCAGCATAGCATTAGTGCAAATTGGAGCGGGTAGTGGGAATTGAACCCACATGATCAGCTTGGAAGGCTGACGTAATAACCATTATACCATACCCGCCTTAATGGCCATAATGATAAATGATAATGGTGGGGGAAGGATTCGAACCTTCGAAGTCAATGACGGCAGATTTACAGTCTGCTCCCTTTGGCCGCTTGGGAACCCCACCTGTATTTGTATTTTTTTTTGTGCCAACAGAAGGAGTTGAACCTTCAACCTACTAATTACAAATCAGTTGCTCTACCATTTGAGCTATGTTGGCCATAATCTAGTTATATTGTCTATCTTAGCATACTTTACTTGTATATTTAATAAAATTTTTTATTCAATGTTAAGCTAGTTGGTTTTCTTATTTTTATTTTTTAGTTCAGTGTTTTACTGGCTGGACACACAATAATATTATTTATGATTAAAGTTAGACACAATACATATAATTTTACTCCTTATTTGACATTTAACCGTAACACATGGGCAAAATTGCATAAATATATGCATTCCTCTTTAACTAAAGAGGAAATAATCAAATTACAATGTATTAATGAAGATATTTCATTAGCAGAAGTATTAGATATTTACTTACCTTTATCCAGTTTACTAAATTATTATATTAGTTTTAGCAGCAGTAATACAGAGCTTGAGCAATTTATGAGCACTGAAGGTCAGCGTATTCCCTATATTATAGGAATAACTGGTAGTGTAGCAGTTGGTAAAAGTACTACAGCGCGGGTGCTACAATCATTATTAAGCCATTGGCCTGAGAATAGAACAGTTGATCTGATAACTACAGATAGTTTTTTGTATCCAAATCACGTTCTTAAAGAACGTGATCTTCTGAATAAGAAGGGATTTCCACAGTCTTATGATATTAAGAGTTTAATTAATTTCTTATTTAAGATTAAATCTGGGGTACATAATGTTACCGCACCAGTGTATTCGCATTTAATATATGATATTGTTCCTTACAAGAAAAATATTATAGATAAACCTGATATTATGCTTATTGAAGGATTAAATATTTTGCAAAGTAGTCACTATTATTACTATGATGATATTTATCCTGTGGTTATTTCTGATTTTATTGATTTTTCAATATATATAGATGCTCCTCAAGAGATACTTAAAAAATGGTATATAAAACGTTTTCTCACTTTTTGTAAAGAATCATTTTACCATCCTAATTCTTATTTTTATCATTATGCACAGCTATCTGAACCAGAAGCTATCGCTATAGCAAAAAAATTATGGTTAGAAATTAATGTTCCGAATTTAGAAAAAATATTTTACCTACATATTCACGTGCTAGTTTGATTATTATAAAAAATATGAATCATGCAGTTAAAACAATACTATTGCGTAAATCAAAATAATTAATATTAATCATACATAAATAACATTGATGCAAATTATAATTATGCGGCATGGTGATGCTGTTGTGAAAGCATCTAATGATTTAGAAAGACATTTAACAGATAAAGGTCGTAATGATTTACGTATTATAGCTAGTTTTCTTAGAGAGAAGTTAATAAACATTGATATTGTGCTAGTTAGCCCTTACTTACGAGCTATAGAAACTCTAGAGAGTTTACGTAAACATATGGTATTACCATCATCACAAAAAGTGATGAGTGAATTAATTCCCAATGGTAATGCACAATTAGTTTGTAGTTATATTTACAAATTAAATAAAAAAGGTATTAGTAGTCTACTATTAATTTCTCATTTACCACTAATCAGCTATATAGTAGCATATTTATGTCCACAAGAACCACCTTTGGTTTTCATACCATCAGCTGTTGTTTGTATCAATCTAGCTGTGACTAACAGTAGTCAGCAGTTAAGTACTTTAATTTGGAAAATGCAACCACCAACCAACCTAAAGCAATCACTTATCGCCTAGCTAATAAATAAAATAATAATAAGCTATAAGCTAAATGAAATGATAACTATCTATAGCTGGCTGCTGCCATTATTTAACTTATGACTAATAATATGAATATAAAAATAGAATCACAAAAAAAAATAAATAATATTGTGCTTAATGAAGCAATAACTGAAATGCATACTATACAGGATATGTTGCGTTGGACTGTGAGTCAGTTTAATGCATCACAAATTTTTTATGGTCATGGTACCGATAATCCATGGGAAGAAGCATTGCGACTTATCTTACCTAGTTTATTACTACCATTAGATATTCCTATTGATATGTACAAAACTAACCTAACTACTAGTGAAAAAATAAAAATAACTGAACTAGTTATACGAAGGGTTCATGATCATATTCCAGTATCTTATCTGATAAATAAAGCTTGGTTTTGTAATTTGGAATTTTATGTTGATGAACGAGTACTTATTCCTCGCTCCCCTATTGGGGAGCTAATTACAGATGGTTTCAGAGATATGCTTTCTCAGTCACCATCATATATTCTTGATATGTGTACTGGTAGTGGCTGCATCGCAATAGCTAGTGCTTATCTATATCCAGATGCTAAAATTGATGCAGTAGATATTTCTACAGATGCACTTGCTGTTACACAGTATAATATTCAAGAACATAACTTTGAGCACCGTATTTATCCTATTTGTTCTGATTTATTTAGTGAAATCTCTAAAACTACTAATTATGATTTGATTATAACTAATCCTCCTTATGTAGATGAAGAAAGTATGAATAATCTACCATTAGAGTTTCATGCAGAGCCTATTATAGGTTTGGCTGCAGGCTACGACGGACTGACATTTGTGCGTAAGATTCTTGCTTATGCGTCTGATTACCTAAGTGCAGATGGGATACTAATATGTGAAGTAGGTAATAGTATGATCAATTTAGTAAAACAATACCCTGAAATTCCTTTTATGTGGTGTGAATTATTAAATGGAGGTAATGGTATTTTTATGTTAACCCGTCAGCAACTATTAGATTGTAGAGAAATTTTTATATTTTACCGTGATTAATTAATATTTAAAACATTAGTATCCATGCTTGACAATAAAATTAGGAAATCGGTAACAGGAAGTAGTTGAAAGTAAATAGGTTATTGTTAAGTGATGGTGTTGCTTGAATGAATCAACTAGTCAATTAAAATAGTGATTAAATGACCAATAAATTATTTCAAAGTAACAATGATTGTTGAATACTATGTGGTATTAGTAGATATTACATACATACATATAGCTTTAAAACCAAATTTTAATAACACCTTGCATCCGTACTATAACTATACTAGCTACGGTTAGGTAGTAGAATTAGTATTTACTTACTTAAGTAAAAAATTATATTTGTGTTTGGTTTGATACTAGCGAGCAGTAACAAGTAATTATCATTGCAATGGCAATGGTACTACTTATAGTGACCTAATAGTGCACAGTGTGGTAAGATGAAATCTTCCTAAACAAATAGGACTATTATTACTAAGTAAGTAGTAGCAATATTGTGATTATTTAATCCAGTAATATATTTACTATTTAAGAGGTATTAAATGAAACGTGCTGTAATTACCGGCCTAGGAATATTATCAAGTATTGGTTACGATAAAAAAGAAGTACTTGCTTCTTTACAAAAAGGTCGCTCTGGTATTAGTTTTTCCCAGGAATTAAAAGATTCTGGTATGCGTAGTCATGTTTGGGGTAATGTAAAAATAGATATTACTGGGCTACTTGATCGTAAAGTTGCACGCTTTATGAGTGATGCTTCTATTTACGCTTTTTTAGCTATGGAGCAAGCAATTACTGATTCTCAACTTACGCCTAAAATGGTTTCTAACGATCGTACTGGTATTATTGTTGGCTCTGGTGGTGGCTCACCACGTAATCAGGTTACTGGTACCAATGCCATGCTTAAACGTGGTATCCGTGGTGTAGGTCCTTATATGGTTACAAAATCTATGGCATCTGGGGTATCAGCATGCTTAGCTACATCATTCAAAATACGTGGTGTCAACTACTCTATTAGTTCAGCATGTGCTACTTCTGCGCACTGTATAGGTAATGCTGTTGAATTAATTCAATTAGGTAAACAGGATATTATCTTCGCAGGAGGTGGTGAAGAATTATGCTGGGAGATGGCTTGTGAATTTGATGCTATGGGAGCACTTTCTACCAGTTATAATACAAAGCCTGATAAGGCTTCCCGTACTTATGATATTAATCGTGACGGGTTTGTAATATCAGGAGGAGGAGGTATCATTATAGTTGAAGAGCTTAATCATGCGCTAGCTAGAAATGCTAATATTTATGGTGAAGTTATTGGTTATGGCGCTACCTCAGATGGCGTTGATATGGTAGTACCATCTGGTGAAGGTGCTGTTCGTTGCATGCAAATGGCACTAAAAAATGTAGATACTGTAGTAGATTACCTGAATGTTCATGGTACTTCAACACCAATAGGTGATATAAAAGAATTATGGGCTATTCGTAAAACTTTTGGTAATCAACATCCCGCATTATCATCGACTAAAACAATGACTGGACATTCTTTAGGTGCTGCTGGAGTACATGAAGTCATTTATACATTACTTATGATGAAAAATAATTTTATTGCTCCTAATATTAATATTGATCAATTAGATCCTCAGGCAAATGGCATGAATATAGTAACAGAACCAATTAAACGCACATTAACTACGGTAATGAGTAATAGTTTTGGTTTTGGCGGAACTAATGCTACATTAGTAATTCGTAGATATCAGTAGTACATAATTAATAATTTCAGCAGCACTATATTAAAATATTAATCGGTGATTTGAAGCGGGAGCTACTTGCTATTGGCAATAAATGGAAAATAATAGTAGCAGCAGCTTATTTGCTAAAGTTACAGAAGCCACTAAATTAATACACACATGCAGTTGTAATGCCTTACTGCAAGTTTTAAATATTGGTAAAATAATTATTATTTTATATAAATAACCAAACCGTTATTAGCACTAGCACGCGTTGATATGTTGATATAATGCTAAGATATATAAAAATTTTACCAAAACAAAAAGTATAAATAATTTTAAGTATAATATTATTAACTAATAAACATTGCTCATATTATTTAATACGTACGGCGTGATGCTATGCGACTAGCTATTACGCCGTAAAATTATTAGGTAATAAAATTCATTATTTTTTTACACGTAGGGAGTGGTTATCGCTATGTGTTTATACATATAATAATATTATTAATTA